>CAMLLA010000100.1 GCA_946480525.1 uncultured Asticcacaulis sp.
ATGGGCGCCGGCGCGTTCAACAGCGCCTTTACGACCACGAAGGATTCTTCGGGTAATGTTACGGCGGTCAGCGGCCCGAACATCAACGGCGCGGCGCCGACGGTCGCCTCCTATAACGCGCTGGCGGCGGCGAATGTGCCGTGCTGCTTCAACTGGGCCTATTTCGACCAGACGCGTGAACGCAAGGGGCTGAGCGCCGCCGTTCAGTGGAAGCCCAGCGACGATGTCGAATTCGACCTGTCCGCCCTGCACATCGAAGGCGACTACACCAACTATAACCAATCCATGTACGCGGTTCCGGTCTGGAACAGCAACAACGCCCAGAACTTTACCGTTGCCAACGGACTGATCAGCGGCGCCTACATTCCGGCAAAGGCTCCGGGCACGGGCTCGCTCACCCAGTACGACGCCATCCTGCGCAGCACGGTCGTAAAGACCGACAGCCTGAACCTGGCCGGCAAGTGGAATGCGGGGGACTGGAAGATCAGCGGAAATGTCGGCTGGACGCAGGCCACCGGCGGTAAAGAACCGGAACGCATGATCAGCTTCGATTTCAATTCGGGCTTCACATTCGGGTTCACGTCGGACAGCACCAACATCAATTACGACACGGCGCCGACGACACCGAAAGCCCTGGCCCGCACACCGTCCACGACGCCGAGCACGATCAACGGCGTGACCGCGAACTATGTCCAGATGGGCGGCATGGAGCGTAGCCGCACGACCGACAAGGAAACCTACGGGCAGATCGATTTCAAGCGCAGCCTGGAAGGGATTTTCGACACCGTCCTGTTCGGGGCCAAGCTGACCAAGCACGAGAACTCGCTCGACGCCGAGGGCTGGGACTATTACGCCAACAAGACCCTGTACCTCAGCGATTTCGCTTCGGAAAACACGCCGGCGGATCTCTGGGCCGACATGGGCGGCAGCGGCAACGCCATGCAGTACCTTGGGCTGACTGAGGCCGGCATCTTCGACGTCATCGACGCCAGCGTGACCCGGTACAACGGTCCGAAGTTCGGTATGGAGTTCACGGTCAAGGAAGATATCGCGGCCGCCTATTTGCAGGGCAACTTCCGTCAGGGCAACTGGCACGGAAATATCGGCGGGCGCCTGGTCTCGACCGAAGACGTTTCCAACTACTGGGAAACGGCCGACGGCGGCGTCACCTATACGCCGATGACGGTGAAGCAGAAGCAGAACGCGTTCCTGCCGAATGTGAACATCGTCTATGATGCTTCCGAAAATGTCCTGCTGAAATTCGGCGCCGCCAAGGTGATCGCCCGTCCGCGCTACAGCCAGCTGGCCGGCACGGTCGAGCTGAACGACCGCACGCTGACCGGCGGTGGCGGGAATGCCAACCTCAAGCCCTATGAATCCGTGAACATCGAAGGCTCGGTGGAATGGTACGTCGGCAAGACCGGCCTGTTCGCGGCCGAATTCTTCCACCGCAAAATCAGTTCCTACGTCGTCCAGGACACGCAGGACAAGGTCTTCTTCAACCGGTTGACCGGCGCAAACGCGACCTATTCCTTCAGCTCACCGTTCAACGCCCAGGACGCCACCGTTACCGGCTTTGCCCTGCAGGCCCAGAAGGACATCGCATACGGCTTTGGTATTATCGCGAACTATACCTTCGCCGATGCCGACACCGGAACGACGGCCTACAACATGCCGTACCTGTCGCGCGACAACATCAACATCATCCCCTACTACGAGCAGGGGCCCTGGCAGGTCCGCCTGAGCTACAACTACCGTTCCCAGTACTTCACCGGTATCGGGCGCCGTAACTCGAAGGACTTCACGGACTCCTACGAGCAGGTCGACCTGTCGGCGAGCTACAAGCTCAACGATCATCTGTCGATCTATGCGAACGGCCAGAACCTGCTGGATCAGACCTACTACTCCTTCAGTTCATTCGCCGAGGCACCGACCGCCTTCTACAAGAACGGCCGCCGCTTCTTCATCGGCGTGAACTACAAGATGTAACAGAGCATGCTCCGAAAAAGGGGACACCGGTTTTTCGGGCCAAGCATGCGACCACCAAGAAATTTAGACCATGCTCCGTTTCGACGGAAACGGAGCATGGTCTAACATCCGTCCTGGACGGTGAGAGACGTTCGGCCGTTCGCATCAATTGATGCGAACGGCCGAATGTTTTTTAGAGCGATATGGCAAGAAGTGTAAGCTGCTTCTGCCTTAAATATCGCGACAAAACAAAAACTTAGATCGGAATGATGATTCCACTTAAAATCATTCCGATCTAGGGGAGGCGGGGCGACCTTACAGTCTGACCGCTTGTCCGGTGGCGACCGACTGCGCGGCGGCTTCGGCCAGTTCCAGCGCCTTGACGGCGTCGTCGAAACCCACCAGCGGCCTGGCCTCGCCTGCCATGATGGCCGCGAAATGTTCGATCTCCGCACGATAGGCCGCGGCATAGCGATCGAGGAAGAAGTTCTGGAAGGCGTCCAGCACCGGGCCATTCGCCCCCCAGTGCGATACGGTCGATTCCAGCACATTGTCGGCCTTCAGCAGGCCATGGGCGCCATAGGCCTCGATGCGCTGATCGTAGCCATAGCCCGAGCGCCGCGAATTGCTGATGACGCAGATCCGTCCCGAAGCCGTCTTCAGCGTCGTCTTGGCCGTGTCAATATCGCCGGCCTCGCCGATGGCCGGATCGACCAGGCACGATGCGCCGGCAAACACTTCGGTGATCTCTTCGCCCAGCAGGAAGCGCGCCATGTCGAAATCGTGGATCGCCATGTCCTTGAACAGGCCGCCCGAGACCTTGACATAGGAGATCGGCGGCGGCGCCGGGTCGTGGCTGATGATCAGCAGGCTTTCCAGCGTCCCGATCCGTCCGGCATCCAGCTGACGCTTCAATGCGCCGAAATGGGTGTCGAAACGGCGGTTAAAGCCCAGCAGCAGCGGCCGGTCGCCGCCCAGCTGTCCCGCGGCGGCACGCGCCGTGGCCAGGTCCTGGTCGATCGGTTTTTCGCACAGCACCGCCTTGCCGGTGGCGATGGCTTTCAGCGTCTGGTCGAGGTGCTGGTCGGTCGGGGAGGCGACGACGATCCCGTGGATCGACGGGTCTGCCATGACGGCGTCGAAGGTGGAGACCTCCGAACCCGTCTCAGCGGCCAGGACGGCCGCGCTGTCCCCGACCGGATCGACGACGGCCTTTAGCCTGAGGCGCGGGTGGGCCGCAACGTTTTTGGCGTGGATACGGCCGATGCGGCCGGCGCCGATAACGGCAAGGTTAAACATGTTTTTCATCCTGCGCGAAATATTTATTCCATTTTTAGAATGATGACGGTAATATCAAGCCGAAATCATTCCGCAATCGGTGTTTCGGGTTTGGAACAAAAATTCTACCGACTGTCAACGTGGAATGCTAGCCGGGCCTGACAATAGGGGACGCGAGACCAAAAATGGCCAACGAACACGCCGATTCCGAGGCGACGAACCTCAATCCACCACAGACGGTCGAAGCGCTGCGCGCCGAAATCATGCGCCAGTACGACATGGCGTCGCGCCGCATGAAGCAGGTGGCCAGTTTCGTCCTGGACAAGCCTGAGGACGTCGCCTTCGAGACCCTGGCGATCGTCGCCGACCGCGCGGGTGTCCAGCCTTCGACCATTGTCCGTTTCGCGAAGACGCTCGGCTATCCCGGCGCCTCGCAGATGCAGAAGGTGATCCGTGATGAAATGCTGGCCAGTCACATCACCCTGGCCTATGGCGAGCGCGCGCGTCAGTTCAACGAGGCGGGTGGCGGCGAAGAAGCCGCCGACACCATTCTGGATGAATATGTCGAAGCCGATATCCTGGCGCTCAACCACCTGCGTCAGTCGGTGACCTCGGCCCAGATCACCGAGGCGGTCGACGCCATGGTCAAGGCGCGCACCATCTATATCGCCGGGTTCCGCCGTGCGTTTCCCGTCGCCTCCTACCTGGCCTACGCCCTGCAACGCGCCGGCAAGCGCATCTCCTTCATCGATGGCGCCGGCGGCCTGTGGAGCAACCAGGCACGCGGTATCGGCGCGGACGACCTTTTGATCGCCATCAGTTTCCGGCCCTATGCCGAAGAAACCGTCAAGTGCCACGCCCTGGCTCTTGAGCAGGGCGCGACCGTTCTTGCCATTACGGATTCCAATGTGTCGCCCCTGGTCAAGGGCGCGGCGCAGGCGCTGCTGCTGCGCGAAGCGGAGGTGCGTTCCTTCCGTTCCCTGACCTCGCCCCTTTGCCTGGCCCAGAGTCTGGTTATCGCCTACGCCTTCGCCACCCAGGACGAAGAATAAAAATCTACCGTATGAAATGATAATTGCATTTTTTAAAATAGAAGAATAAAAATTCCAATGAGGCGCCAGAGGGCGCTCCATGGAGGATTCGCGTATGGACGCTCTCAATGCCGGCGGGCTGGATGTCATCACACTGGGGCGATCCAGTGTTGACCTGTACGGACAGCAGATCGGCAGCCGTCTTGAGGATATGTCGTCCTTCGCCAAATATGTCGGCGGCAGTCCGACCAATACCGCCATCGGCGCGGCGCGCCTGGGGCTGAAGTCGGGGCTGATCACGCGGGTCGGCGCTGACCATATGGGACGTTTCATCGTCGAGGCCCTGCGCCGCGAAGGGGTCGATACCCATGGCGTCGTTACCGATCCTGCGCGTCTGACGGCTCTGGTCCTGCTCGGCATTGTCGACAAGGAAACCTTCCCGCTTATCTTCTATCGCGAAAACTGCGCCGACATGGCCATCGATATCGCCGATATCGATCCGGCCTGGCTTTCGTCCGCCCGCGCCCTGGTCATCGACGGCACCCACCTGTCCCAGCCTGGTGTCTTCGCCGCCAGCCTTGACGCCGTGCGCCAGGTCAGGGCCGCCGGCGGCCGGATCGCCTTCGACATCGATTACCGTCCGGTGCTCTGGGGGCTGACCTCCCGCGACATGGGTGAGCAGCGCTACGTCGCCGACAGCGAAGTCACCGAGCGCCTGTCGGCGGTGACGCCCCTGTGCGACCTGATCATCGGCACCGAGGAAGAAATCCGCATTCTCGGCGGCAATGAAGACGTCGTTCTTGCGCTGAAAGCCATTCGCGCCGCGACTGACGCCGTGCTGGTGTGCAAGCTGGGCGCCGATGGCTGCGCCATTTTCGACGGCGCCGTGCCTGATCGCATAAATGAAGGCCTCGTCGTCCCCGGTTTCGCCATCGAGGTCATGAACGTGCTGGGCGCGGGCGATGCCTTCTCCGCCGGTTTCCTGCGTGGCTGGCTGGGGGGGGAGGATCTCTACACCTGCGGGCGCTGGGCCAATGCCTGTGGCGCGCTGGTCGTGACCCGCCATTCCTGCGCCCCCGCCATGCCGACCTTCGAGGAATTGCAGGCCTTCATGGCGGTCCAGCATCCGATGTCGCCCGACGATCAGGCGCATCTCGATCACCTGCACTGGTCCTATACGCGCCATCGCGATTACGACGCCCTGATGATCCTGGCCATGGATCACCGTTTCCAGTTCGAGGAGATGGCGGCCGACCTCGGCGCCGACATGGGGCGCATTTCGGCCTTCAAGCGCCTGGCCCTGCGCGCCGTCGACAGCCTGGCCAATGGCAGCGCCGCCTTCGGCGTGTTGCTGGACGGCCGCTACGGCGCCGATGCGCTCAGCGAAGCCGGCCATACTACCTACTGGATCGGCCGCCCGGTCGAGGTCCCCAAGTCGCGGCCATTGGAATTCGAGACCGGCGCGGACGTCGGGCTGGAGCTCAATACCTGGCCGGCCAACCAGGTCGTGAAGTGCCTGGTCCTGTACCATCCCGACGACGAGGAAGCCCTGCGCGCCGAGCAGGAACGCCAGCTGCTCATACTGTTCGACGCCTGCCGCAAGTCCGGCCACGAACTGCTGCTGGAACTGATCCTGCCGCCTGGCATGCCTGCCGACAAGACCACGCGCGCCCGGGGAATGCAGCGGCTTTATGACCTGGGCATCAAGCCCGACTGGTGGAAGCTGGAACCGGTCATCGACCCGTGCGTATGGGAAAACATCGACGCCGCCATTGCCGCAAACGACCCGCTGTGCCGTGGCGTCGTGGTGCTGGGCCTGTCGGCGCCGGAAGACGAGCTGTTGCGCGCTTTCGAGGTTGCCGCACGCTTCGAATGCGTAAAAGGATTTGCCATCGGCCGCACCATCTTCCACGATGTCGCCGCCCGGTGGCTGAAGGGCGAGATGGACGATGCCGGCGCGGTCGACGCCATGGCGGCAAAGTTGTCGCGCCTCGTCACCGCCTGGCGTGACATGCGCCGCCGTCCGGCGCGCGGTGCCCTGAAGGAACACGTGGCGTGACGCAGATCAGACTGACCATGGCCCAGGCCCTGACGCGTTACCTGATGCGTCAGATGGTCGAGAGCGATGCCGGGATTGTACCGTTCTTCGCGGGTGTATGGGCCATCTTCGGCCACGGTAATGTCGCGGGACTGGGCGAGGCCCTGTACGGCGTTCGCGACGACCTGCCGACCTATCGCGCCCACAACGAACAGGGCATGGCCCACGCCGCCATCGCCTATGCCAAGCAGTCACGGCGGCAGCGCGCCTTTGCGTGCACGACGTCGATCGGACCCGGCGCCACCAATATCGTGACGGCGGCGGCGCTCGCCCACGTCAACCGCCTGCCGGTGCTGTTCCTGCCCGGCGACGTCTATGCCAGCCGCCGTCCGGACCCGGTGTTGCAGCAGATCGAGAACTTCGGCGACGGCACCGTGTCGGCCAACGACTGTTTTCGGCCGGTTTCGCGTTACTTCGACCGCATCACGCGGCCCGAACAGATCCTCAATGCCCTGCCGCGCGCCATGGCTGTCCTGACCGACCCGGTCGACTGCGGGCCGGTGACCCTGGCCCTGTGCCAGGACGTGCAGGCCGAGGCCTTCGACTATCCGGAAAGTTTTTTTGCGCCGCGCCTGTGGTCGTTCCGCCGTCAGCCGTGCGATCCGCGCGAAGCCGCCGCCCTGGCCGCGGCGCTGAAGGCGGCGAAGCGCCCGCTTATCATCGCCGGGGGCGGGGTCCGCTACAGCGGCGCCGGGCACATTCTCGACGCCTTCAGCCGCCGTCACGGTATTCCGTTCTGCGAGACCCAGGCCGGCAAAGGGGCCGTGCCCTTCAGCCATCCGCTCAATCTGGGCGCGATCGGTGTGACGGGGACCGACGCCGCCAATCAGGCCGCCGCCGAGGCCGACCTGATCCTGGCTGTCGGCACACGGTTGCAGGACTTCACCACGGGGTCCGCCGGCCTGTTTCCTCAGGCGCGCATCTTCGCTGTCAATACGGCCACATTCGACGCCCACAAGTTCAACGCCACGCCGGTTGTCGGCGACGCGGGGACGGTGCTGACCGGCCTGGAATTCGACCGGGCGCCGGACGACGCCTGGACCGGGCGCGTCACCGCGGCCCGCGCCGCATGGGATGCCAGGGTCGATCTCCTCCTGGCGCCAAGGGAACGGCCGACCGAGGCGCAGGTTTTGGGCGCCCTCATGCGGGTGACCGACGACAAGGCGATCGTCGTGGCCGCGGCCGGAGGCCTGCCGGGCGACATGCACAAGTTGTGGCGCACGCGCGCGACCGGCGGCTATCACATGGAATACGGCTATTCCTGCATGGGCTATGAGGTCGCCGGCGGTCTGGGCGTCGCCCTGGCCGAGCCGGACCGCGAGGTCTATGTCCTGGTTGGCGACGGCAGCTATCTGATGATGAATTCGGAACTGGCCACCGCCGTCATGATGGGCGTGCGGATGACCGTCGTCCTGATCGACAATCGCGCCTTTGGTTGCATTCATCGCCTGCAAAAGGCGGTCGGCGGCGAACCCTTCAATAACCGGCTGGAAGACAGCTGGCATACGGTCCTGCCCGAGATCGACTTCGTCGCCCACGCCCGATCGATGGGCGCCTACGCCGTCAAGGCCGTCGATATCGCCGGCTTCGAAGCCGCCATCGCCGATGGGCGCAGCCGTGGCGGCGTCAATGTCGTGGTCATCGACACCGAGGCCACGACCGGTACCCCGGAAGGCGGCACATGGTGGGATGTCGCCGTGCCCGAAGTGTCGGGCCTGCCCGGCGTCACGGCCGCCCGCGCCGCCTATGAACAGAAACTCAAGACCATCAGGGACAAGTCATGACCATTACCTTCGGCGTCAGCCCCATCGCCTGGATCAATGACGACATGCCGGAACTGGGCGGCGACACACCGCTCGACAGTGTTCTGAAGGACATCGCCGACGTCGGCTTCGCCGGCACGGAACTGGGCGGCGCCTTTCCGAAGGACCCGGCCGTTCTGAAGGCGCTGCTCGGCCGTTTCAACCTGGAGCTCGTCGGCGGCTGGTACAGCTGCGAGCTTCTGACACGCGACGCCGAGGCGGAAATCGCGGCCCTCCAGGATCATCTCGCCCTGCTGCTGGCCATGGGCAGCCGCGTGTTCGTCATCGCCGAAACCAGCAACGCCATCCACGGCCAGAGGACAACGCCGCTTAAAGACAGGCCGCATCTCGACGAAGCGGGCTGGGCGCAGTTCGGCGCCCGCCTGAGCGCCGTGGCCGACTATGTCGGCGCGCGGGGACTAAAGCTGGCCTATCACTATCACCTGGGTACGGTCGTCCAGGATGCAGCCGACCTCGAAAATTTTTTCCGTCACAACGGCGGGAATGTCGGCGTGACGCTGGACACCGGCCATGCCGTCCTGGGCGGCATCGACCCACATCAGGTGATCGCCAGCCACCCGGAACGCATCGTCCATGTTCATTGCAAGGATGTCCGTCAACCGGTGTTCGACGCCACCGCCGGCAAGGACGACAGCTTCCTGAACGGCGTGCTGGCCGGGATGTTCACCGTCCCGGGTGACGGCTCGATCGATTTCGACCGGGTCATGCGGGAACTGAAGGCCATTGGCTACAGCGGCTGGATCATCATCGAAGCCGAACAGGACCCGGCCAAGGCCGATCCGCGCCAATATGCCGAGATGGGGCTGAAGACCCTGAAGGACGCCGCGCGCAAGGCCGGCCTGGTCGAAGCGGTCGCGGCATGAGCCGCCTGCGTGTCCGGCCTCACGCGCCGGACGACACCGGCCGGGTTCTGACCGTCACGCCGCAAAGCGCCGGCTGGGGTCATGTGGGCTTTTCCGTCGTGCGGCTGTCGCCGGGCCAGACCTTCACGGGAGGGGACGCCACGCGTGAAACCTGCCTGGTGCTGGTTGCCGGGACGGCCGATATAACCGTCGCGGGCCAGCTGTTTGCGGCTGTCGGCGGCCGGACGTCGCCCTTCGACGACGCGCCTCCGGGCGCGGTATTCGTGCCGCCCGGCGAGGACTATACGGTTCATGCCCTGTCCGCGATCGAGCTGGCCGTCTGCACCGCGCCGGGCGCGCCGGGCTGTGAGGCGCGCTGTATTCCGGAGTCCGAAATGAGCCGTGAGGTCCGCGGGCAGGGCACCAATACCCGCTACATCCGCAACATCCTGCCGCAGGACCGCCCGGCCCACAGCCTGCTGGTCGTCGAGGTGGTGACGCCATCGGGCCACTGGTCCAGCTATCCGCCGCACAAGCACGACACGGCGGAGGAAGGCGCGGAAACCGCGCTGGAAGAAACCTATTATCACAGGCTCAATCCGTCGCAGGGCTTTGCCTTCCAGCGCGTCTATACCGACGACCGGTCCCTGGATGAGGCCGTCCTGATCGAGGACGGCGACGTCGTCATGGTGCCGCGTGGTTATCATCCGGTCGGCACCGCGCACGGCTACGACCTTTACTATCTCAACGTCATGGCGGGACCGGAGCGCCGCTGGATCTTCCGCAACGATCCGGCGCACGAATGGATCGTCAAGGCCTGAGCCCAAGCCAAAAAAAGCCCGGCATACGAGATGCCGGGCTTACAGGTACAGCACGAGCTAGGGAGTTAGGGAAAGTCCGTGCTGTGGGTGCGGAGTGGCTACCAGTTGTACATCGTCCCGTCCTCGAGGCGGTTCACCGGCAGGTAGCTGCGTTTGTACGGATAAAGGGCGGCTTTCGTTTCATCGATATCGACGCCCAGGCCCGGCGCATCGCCCGGGTGCAGGTAACCGTCGGCGAAGCTGTAATTGTGCGGGAAGACGTCATCGGTCTCTGCCGTATGGCGCATATATTCCTGCAGGCCGAAATTCGGGATCGACATGTCGAAATGCAGGGCGGCGGCCATGGTGACGGGTGACAGATCGGTCGCGCCATGACAGCCGGTGCGGACCTGATAAAGATCCGCCAGGGCGGCGATGCGGCGCATATGGCTGATGCCGCCGGCGTGCAGGACGGTCGCGCGGATATAGTCGATCAGCTGGTTCTGGATCAGGTCCTTGCAGTTCCAGATGCTGGAGAAGATCTCGCCGACCGCCAGAGGGGTGGTCGTGTGCTGGCGGATCAGGCGGAACGCCTCCTGATTTTCCGCCGGGGTCGTGTCCTCCATCCAGAACAGACGGTAGGGCTCCAGGTCCTTGCCGAGCCGGCCGGCCTCGATCGGCGTCAGGCGGTGATGGACGTCGTGCAGCAAGTGAACGTCCCAGCCCAGAGCTTCGCGCGCCGCGGCAAACAGCTTGGGGACGTGGTTCATGTACCGTGCCGTCGACCACAGGTTTTCGGTCGGCAGGCCGTTGTCCGCCGGCTCATAGAACATCTTGTCCTTCGACACGCCATAGGTGGAGGGCAGGCCGGGAACACCGGTCTGAAGGCGAATCGCCTTGTAGCCCAGGGCCTTGTACTTGACGGCCTCGGCAATCGTCTCGTCGATGGTTTCGCCGTTGGCGTGGCCGTAGACGGTCACGCCGTCGCGGCAGGCGCCGCCCAGCAGCTGATAGACCGGCAGGCCCGCGACCTTGCCCTTGATGTCCCACAAGGCCATGTCGACGGCGGCGATGGCGGTCATGCCGACCGGCCCGCCGCGCCAGTAGGCGCCACGGTAGAGGTATTGCCAGATGTCCTCGATCTGGTGAGCGTCACGGCCGATCAGGCAGGGGATGACGTGGTCCGTCAGATAGCTGGCCACGGCCAGTTCGCGCCCGTTGAGCGTGGCGTCGCCGACGCCGTGCACGCCGTCCGACGTCTCTATCTTAAGCGTAACGAAGTTGCGTCCGGGGCAGGTTACGATGACACGGGCGGCTGTAATTTTGGACATGAATCACGACGGGCTGAGGCAGGACATTCGCATTAAATTGGCCGACCAATTTAAGGAGCCGACCCACATTTGCTGCCTGTCGACTCTAGGTCAGGTCGGAGGAAACGTCAATTTCGTTTTTATATAAAATGATAATATTATTCTATTCTATGCGGCGCGTGTATGCGACCGGGTGGCCATTTGCGGGACGAAAAAACAGCCTGGCCGTAAGGCCAGGCTGCGGGAT
>CAMLLA010000101.1 GCA_946480525.1 uncultured Asticcacaulis sp.
TGGCGTTGAGGCACAGCACCGGCCACAGCGTCAGCAGGAACAGGATCATGTGGATGAGGGCGACATCACCCGGCAATTCGTCGCCGCGCGCGATCAGTATGTCGAGAAAGACCGGCGACAGAGTCCAGAAGCCGAAGACGTAGTGCTGGATGGCCAGCACCGCCAGATTGACCAGGATCGACCATAGCCAGTAGTCGCTCCGGCCAATACGGCCATCGGCGCTGAAAAGCATATTGAGCAGTCCGCTGGACACCGAACGAAACATGGCAAGGCCCTCTCTCGCATTTCCCGAGGATAGGCGTCTTGCCGGGTAAAATTGCGATAGGAAAACCTAAGGATCAAAGTGATGGCGGCGTTAGAGCCGCCATCACGCCGACGTCAGAACACCTTCTCGGCGGCACCGATGCCCTTTGGCGACGGGCCAAACTTGTTTGGGCCCTGTGTGCCATCCAGGAAGCCGCATTCGATCAACTGCCAGATTGGACCGACCAGCGGAATAAGAACAATGAGCGCCCACCAGCCTGACTTGTCGCGGTCATGCCAGCGCTTGACCAGCAACGCCAGGCTGACCCACATTATAGGAATGAGGGACAGGACATAAACGATCCAGAAGATAGCGGGGACGGTTCCCTGCTCGAAAGCCCGCATATTCGCCGCGGCAACAATACCTATGACCGTCCCGAAAATGACGGAAAAGGCCAGGCCGGCGACAATGGCCGTCAACCAGTACTGGCTTCTGCGGATACGTCCATTGAAACTGAACAACAAATCTTTGAGCGGCATGGAAATTTCCCCCTTTTAAGTTACATCTTTTAGAAGGCCCCGGCAGGTGCGCCGATTCCCTTGGGCGACAGGCCATACTTGTTCGATCCGCGCGTTCCGTCAAGGAAACCGCACTCGATAAGGATCCAAAGGCCGCCGATCAGGGGAATAAGGCCGATCAGCATCCACCAGCCCGACTTGTCGCGGTCGTGCCAGCGTTTGACCAGCACGGCCAGCTTCATCCAGATGGCGACCAGCGCAAAGACGTCGATGATCGGATTGGTGATCACGCCCGTCCACATCGCGAACGGCCCGTAATTTGTCTCGCCGTGGGTCACGTGGATATTGCCGAACTGCCAGAACAGTCCGCCGTAGACAAAGGGAAAAACAACCAGACGTGCAAGCGGCGCACACGGCCCTCAAAGCCGAACAGGATCTGTACCAATGACATGATCGTGTCCTTTCCAGGTTTCGACGGATATGAATATAGCGAGAGTCCAGGCGCGACATACTGAATTCGGATTTAGTTTATGACGGCTTCGCAATCCACCGGCGACGGATAGCACCTGACGCCGCGTTCAGTAACCGGGACGGGGCCAGCGCAGAGGACGGGACACATGACATCTGAAAACAGGAATAGGCCGGAAATCACCCAGGCAATGATTGACGCCTATGACGATTTCACCCACCGCACCCTGGACCGGCGCGGCTTCATGGAAAAGCTCTCGGTCCTGGCCGGATCGTCAGCGGCTGCGGCGGTCATCGCGCCCATGCTGGCCGCCAGTCCCGCCCGGGCGTCTGTCGTCGCCGATACCGACGATCGCCTGACCGCCCAGACCGTCAGCTATGACGCCATGAAAGGCTATGCCGTGCGGCCAAAGTCTCCGGCGGCTGCATTGCCCGGCGTGATCATTATTCATGAGAACCGCGGACTCAATGAACACACGCGCGACGTGGCGCGGCGCATGGCGCTGGAAGGCTTCGTCGCCCTGGCACCGGATTTCCTGACGCCATCCGGAGGCACGCCCGCCAATGAGGACCAGGCGCGCGAACTGATCGGCAAGCTTGACCCGGCAGCAACACTGGCCAATGCCCAGGCCAGCGTCGATTACCTGCTGGCGCGCAACGACACGATGAAAGCGGTCGGTGCGGTGGGCTTTTGCTGGGGTGGCGGGCTGGTCAACCGGCTGGCGACGAAGTCCGCGAACCTGAAAGCCGGCGTGGCCTATTATGGATCCCAGGCTCCGGCCGCCGACGTGCCCGGCATCAAGGCAGCGCTGCTGCTGCATTACGCCGGCCAGGATGAGCGCATCAATGCCGGCATCGAGGCTTACCGCAGCGCTTTAACCGCCGCCGGCAAGACCTTCGAAATACACGTTTATGACGGGGTTCAGCATGCTTTCAACAACGACACATCCGAGGCACGCTACAACAAGGCGGCGGCGGACCTGGCCTGGGGCCGAACCGTGGCGTGGTTGAAAAAGTATCTGGTTTAAGTTTCTACGGAAAAAGAAGACACCACGAACCACACGAACAGCCACAAACGTGCTCCGATGTTCGTGTCTGTTCGTGTGGTTCGTGGTCAATCTTCCTTTTCTTTAGCGTTCCATCGCCGGATCGCCGCCTTTAGCCAATCCGGTGCGCCGTCCATGTCGGGTTGGGGGCCGGTCATCGCTGCCGCCCGCGCCTGCATCTCCGCCAGGACCGGAACGGCGTTGGCTATGCGTTCGTCGTCGGTCGTGGCCGGATCGACGTCCCAAAGGCGGTAGCCGATTCCATCGGGCACGATATTGGTGCCGTACTTTTGCGGCTTGCCGGCATACATCAATGATCGATCAAGCGCCGCCGCCGCCAGCCAGCGCGCCTTTTCGTGCCCCAGGTCGCGGGCTATGGCCGCCAACTGGTGGCCGAGGAAGGCGTCGCCGCTGAGGTCACCATGGTTGAGCACCCATGCCGCGGCATAGAGCGCGTCGACGTCTTGTGGCCATCCATCATTGATCAGGGCCTTCACGCGGTCGCGGCGGGCCTTGTCGCGCCGGCGCAGGCGGTCGTAACCTTCAGTGCCCGCCAATAGGTCACGGTTTTCAGCGCGGTCGTCGAAGAAGAGGCTCAGGAGTTCGTGATCAGTCGTATCCATTTGAGCGCCCGTTGTCGTCCTACTCGAACACTTTTTCAGGATCCCCGACGCCCTTTGGCGATGGCCCATACCGGTTGGGGCCGGGCGTGCCGTCGCGGAGGCCGCATTCAAAAAACGTCCATACCCAGCCCAGTACGGGCACCAGGTTGATACGCCACCAGCGGTACGACCGCCCGACATCGTGCAGGCGCTTGATATTCAGCGCCGTGCCGATCCACAGGAACGGAAACACCGCTGCGATGATCGTCAGATTGTGAAACCACTGAACGCCCATGCCCGATCCGTCCAGCGCCGTATCGACGACAAAGCGTGTCACGACAGCGCACATAATGCAAAATCCGATAAGATTCACAACCGACCACAGCCAGAAATCCCGGCGGCGGATACGGCCTGATAAGCCGAACAGCATTTGCCAGATCGGCATCAGCCCTCGCTGCCACCGAAGCGCTCGGTCCATTCGGCGACCTGCGTGTCCTCGATCTTGCGGAACAGCACCTCACCGGCCGCGACGACCGTACCCGGCTTAAGCTGCGTCAATTCCGCCTTGGCGTCTGTCGACGGCCATTCGATCGGCAAGGTCGCCCCCACAGTCGCCGCGATCTTCTCAGCCGCGAACGGAATCAATGGTTGCGCCAGCACGGCATAGAGCCGGACGAGGTTGAGGCCGTGGCGCACGATCACCCCTGCCCGCTCAGCATCCGTCTTCAGCGCTGTCCACGGCGCGGCTTCCTGAAGATACTCGTTGCCCAGCACCCAGATGCGGCGGACGGCCTGCGCGGCCTTGCGCATCTCCATCTCCTCGAAGGCCTGCGTGGCTTCTTCGAGCAATGTTGACAGGTCGGCATAGAGCTTCTCTTCCAGCGGCCCAGCCTCGCCGCCTTCCGGCACCACGCCGCCCATCTTGCCTTCGCAGAACTTGGTGATGCGGTTGACGAAGTTGCCCAGAACGTCGTTCAGGTCCTTGTTGATCGTCGCCTGGAACTGCTCCCAGGTAAACGAGCTGTCGGAGCTTTCCGGCGAATTGGCGATCAGGTACCAGCGCCAGTAATCCGCCGGCAAGAGCTCAAGCGCCTGATCCATGAAGACGCCGCGGTTCATCGAGGTCGAGAACTTGCCGCCGTACCAGTTGAGCCAGTTGAAGGCCTTCAGCGTGTCGACCATCTTCCACGGTTCACCGGACCCGATGATCGTTGCCGGGAAGCTCACCGTGTGGAAGGCGACATTGTCCTTGCCCATGAATTCGACATAGCGGACGTCGTCGGCGCCCTGATCCAGCCGCCACCAGCGCTTCCAGCCGTCGGGGTTATTTTGCGCGTCGAACATCTCGCGCGTGGCGCCGATGTATTCGATCGGCGCGTCGAACCAGACGTAGAAGACCTTGTCCTCGAAACCCGGACGCGCCACGCTGTCCTTGCCTACGGGAACGCCCCACTTCAGGTCGCGCGTGATGCCGCGATCGATGAGGCCTTCTTCCAGGTGCTTGTTAGCGATGGCCTTGGCCAGATGCGGCCAGTTGTCGTGGCTGCCGATCCATTCGCGCAGCTGCGGCTCGACCTTGGTTTGCAGCAAATACAGATGCTTGGTGTCGCGAACTTCGATATTGCGTGAACCGGAAACGGCCGAATACGGGTCCTTCAGGTCGGTTGGATCCAGCAGCCGGCCGCAGTTGTCGCACTGGTCGCCGCGCGCCTTCTCAAAGCCGCAATGCGGACAGGTGCCTTCGACATAGCGGTCGGGCAGGAAGCGGCCATCGTCGATGGAATAGACCATCTTGTCGGTGCGCTCCTCGATCAGGCCGTTTTTATCGAGCGCCTCGCAGAACATCTGGGTCAGTTCGCGGTTCTGCGGCGACGACGAGCGGCCGAACCAGTCGTAGCTTAGGCCGAATTGCTCGCCGGCATTTTTCTGGATGAGATGCTGCTCATCGCAATAGGTGCGCACGTCCTGGCCGGCCTTGGCGGCGGCCAGCTCTGCGGGCGTGCCGTGCTCGTCGGTGGCGCAGATATAGAGGACGTCGTGGCCCCTCGCCCGCATGAACCGCGCATAGACGTCGGCGGGCAGCATGGACCCGGCCAGATTGCCGAGGTGCTTGATACCGTTGATGTACGGAAGCGCGGAGGTGATGAGGATGCGGGACATGGGTGGTGCTCTACCAGGATCGTGCGGGAGTCGGTCGCAGACCTGTATTTTCTCGGCTTCTGCACAGCAAGCTTTATTTCGTTTGAAATTGCTCTGGACAAGGCGATTTGGTCTCGGCATAAGGCGCGCCTTGCCCGCCGCTTTGTCGGCAGGATTGGTTTGGCCGGCTTAGCTCAGTTGGTAGAGCAGTTGTTTTGTAAACATCAGGTCACGGGTTCGAATCCTGTAGCCGGCACCATAAATTCATCAAACACCTGAATTCAGTCGAGACGCACGAACGGCCCCACTTGACACAACCGCCGCAACATACGAAGGTCTCCGTAGATCGTGGAGACCAGCATGTCGCAACTGTCACGGCGTAGTTTTATCGGCTGTATCGGCGCCGCCGGTCTGGTTCCAAACCTGGCGCGGGCCAATCCCGCAGCGGCGCTGGAAGGCACTCTGGCCGAGTTGTTGTTAAATAATGGCAAGACTCTGAAGGTTACGCTATCGGAGGCCTTGAAGGCGTCCGCCATTCCTGCCCTCAGTATCGCCGCCATATCGGGCTATCAAATCGACTGGGCGCAGGCCTATGGCGTCACCGGCGTGGGCGAAAGCGCCAGAGCGACGACAAACACCCTGTTCCAGGCGGCGTCGATTTCCAAGCCGGTCGCGGCCACCGGGGCGCTGTTTCAGGTTCAACGCGGGCGGCTGGACCTCGACGGCAATGTCAATGACCGGCTGAAAAGCTGGAAGGTACCGGACAATAACTTCACCGCGACCGAAAAGGTCACCTTGCGCCGGCTAATCTCCCATACGGCAGGTCTGAACGTGCACGGCTTTCCTGGATATACCGTCGATGCATTGCGCCCGACAGTGCCGCAGATCCTCGACGGGATAGCCCCCGCCAACACAGATCCGGTGCGCGTCGTCTTCACGCCCGGCAGCCGCCAGCAATATTCCGGCGGCGGAATCACGGTCGAACAGTTGCTGATGACCGACGTTACCGGCGCCGCCTTCGCCGCGCTCATGCAGGAAACGGTGCTGGGGCCGCTCGGCATGACCGCCTCGACCTATGAACAGCCCCTGCCGGCCGCGCGTGTCGCGCTGGCCGCCGCCGGGACACGGCGGGACGGCAAGATGGTCGGCGGGCGGTTTCACATTTATCCGGAAATGGCGGCAGCCGGGCTGTGGACTACGCCGTCCGACCTTGCCCGCTTCGCCATCGCCACGGCCAGGGCGCGTCTCGGGCAGGCCAACCCCGTCCTGTCGAAGGCGACCATGGCCGAGATGTTCCGTCCCGTGCCCAATGGCGACATCCTGGGCTTTTTCAGCAATCCCAAAAATCCCGGCAGCTTCGAGCACAGCGGCTCCAATGCCGGCTTTCGGTCGCTGCTGATCATGAACGGCGACACCGGCGACGGCGTGGCGGTGATGACCAATTCCGACAACGGCGCCCTGACGCAAGACCTGGTCATGCGCCGTATCGGCCAGCTTTATAACTGGAAGCACGACTTCGGCGGCCCGGCGCGCGCCATCCCCTTGGTTGCGGTCATGTTCGGCGTCGACCTGGCGCTCAGCCACTTCGAAGCGGTGCGCGCCACGGCCTTCGAATACGATCTCGACATGGCCGGCGACGCCATGATGACTGCCGGCCGCGTCGAGGACGCCATCCGCCTGCTCCGCCGCAACGTCGAGGTCTATCCGCAGTCCGCCAGCACCTATGACAGCCTAGCCCAGGCTTATGAGGCGGCGGGCGACAAGACGCAGGCCGTCGCCAACTATCGCCTGTCGCTGGAGCGGGACCCGAACAACGACCATGCGAAGGACCGCCTCAATGTTCTGGGAGCCAGCGAAAAACGCTGATCATCCACATGGACGTACATGCCGGCGTTTGCGCCGCACCTCGAATCGCCGCTAAGATTCTCCGGTAGAATGAAACCGGTCAAAGCTGACCCTGGGTAAGCATTATTCTCCCATTGGCGAATAGGCAGCAGTAATCGGATAACGTAACAACTGTAAAAAATTCGGGCGTTACAGCCTCAGGCTTAAGACGGCGCGCGTTGACAAGCTTATCAGTTAGCCATATCCAAGTAACACCGTTCGCAGCCGCACGGACCTGAGGGAATTTCAGTCAGTTATTTTACCGGTACTCTTTCCGATGAGGCGCGCGCGTACCTGCCGGCCCATCTTCCATTGCATGCGTACATAGTCGCCCGGGCGTGCATTCCGGGTCATTCATCATAATCGAGATATGGGAGGCTAACCATGACCACCAACACCATCACTTCGCCAACGGGCGCAGGCGCCCTGCCCGCCGGCACCACGCCGATCGGCGGCGTTGTCGTCGACCTGATCGGTCTGAACGGCGTCCGCGTCGTCGCCCAGCTGGCGGCGTCCGACATGTTCGTCGGCTTCTTCAACAGCGGCACGCCGTCATCCTATAACGGAAACCCCGGCACGGCCGGCGTCCTCGAAGGCCTGACGCCCGCAACCATCGCGGCGCTGGGCGGCGGTATCAGCAAGATGGCCGTGCGCGTCACCCTTTATGACGGCGACAGCGCGTCCGGCGACTTCGATGACGGTGACAACACCTTCCTGGTCAACGACGTCGCCATCGGGAACTTTTCCGATGTGCTGACCGATGCGACAGATTCCACCGGCGCAACCCTCTTCGGCAGCGAGGACGGTTTCCGAAACGAAAGCCTGAACACCGGCTGGTTTCTCGTCACCGACGCTGCCACCCTGGCCAGCATCTACACCACCCTGTCTTCGACCGGCGACCTGAGCTTCAAGGTGTCGGACGTCGACGCCTTCGACAACTTCTATGACTTCACCCAAGGGCTGGACGGCAGCCTGGTCGACGTCGGCAGCCCGCCGAACACCGCGCCCGTCACCGCCGCCGACAGTTACAGCGCCGGCCACAACACCGCCATCACGGTCAACGCCGCCAATGGCGTGCTGAAGAACGACATGGATGTCGAAGGCACGGCACTGACCGCTTCGGTCGCGACCACAACGGCCAATGGCACGCTGGTCTTCAACGCCGACGGCTCGTTCACCTACACGCCCAATGCCGGCTTCAGCGGCACGGACTCGTTCGTCTACAATGCGTCGGATGGCGCGCTGTCGACCGCACAGCTGGTGACGATCAACGTCGCGTCGCCGTCGACCGGCGGCGGCACGCCGGGTTCCGAAATCCTCGGCACCAAGTGGAACGACAACCTGACCGGCACAACCGGCAACGACTCGATCCGCGCCAAGGCTGGCGACGACGTTATCAACGCCGGTACCGGCAACGACTTCGTCACGGGCGACGAAGGCAATGACGTCGTCACCGCCGGCAAGGGCGACGACCGCGTCGACGGCGGCGCGGGCAATGACACGCTCTACGGCCGCGAAGGTAATGACCTTCTGATGGGCGGCACGGGCGATGATCGCATTAATGGCGACGCAGGTAATGACATTATCTATGGCCAGAGTGGTACGGACGTCCTGTCCGGCGGCGATGGCTGGGATGTCTTTTTCTTCGGCATTGCCGACGGCAACGATACGATCGTCGACTTCGCCGCAGGTGACAAACTCAACCTGTCGGCGACCGGCCTCAGCTTCGCAGACCTGCTGATCGTCACTGACGCCCTGGGCACGCATGTCGAATTCGGCACGACCGCGATCCTGCTCAAGAATGTCGGATCCGTCTCAGCTTCCGACTTCATCTTCTAAATCGACAAAGCAGAAAACTTGGAAGAAGCCTCCGGCATTGTCGGGGGCTTTTTTTACCTGTACTTCAGCGGCGGCTCCTGCATGTCTTGCCGCGACCTGCGCCCGGCCGCATGGATTCTCGACAGGCCAGGCAGGCACGCTCTTCATATGCGGAGACCCCATGACAATTCCTTCCGGCCTATCCGCTTTTCCTATCACGCCCTGTTCGCCCGACGGTCAGGTCGATGAGACTGCCCTTCGCCGGATCATAGGTCGACTGGTGACATCGGGCGTCGATTCAATCGGGCTACTGGGCAGCACCGGCACCTACATGTTCTTGTCGCCGCAAATGCGTAGGCGCGCGCTCGACATTGGCATGGATGCAGCCGGCGGCACGCCGGTGATGGCCGGCATTGGCGCGCTCAGGACCGACGACGCCGTTGGCTACGCCCGGGACGCCAGGGCGGCGGGCGCGGCGGCAGGTCTGCTGGCGGCCGTATCCTACGCGCCGCTGAACGACGACGAGGTCTATACGCACTTTACGACCGTCGCCCGCGACAGCGGTCTGCCGATCGTCATCTATGACAATCCCGCTGCGACCCATTTCCGCTTTACGCCCGAACTGATCGGACGTCTGGCCAAGGTCGCTGGCATAGTCGCCATTAAAAACCCCGGACGCGCGCCGGATGAACTGGCGCAACATCTGGCCGGGCAGCGCGCCGACCTGCCGCCTGGTTTCGGCATCGGCTACAGCGGCGACTGGTTCTGCGCGGAAGCAATGATCGCCGGCGCCGATATCTGGTGCAGCGTCCTGGGCGGCATCCTGCCGGAGCCTTGCCTCAGGATCGTCGCAGCGGCCAGGGCAGGCAATGCCGCCGAAGCGCGCCGGTTGAACGCTTTGTTTGAACCGGTGTGGGACATATTCCGGCGCAACGGCGGACTGAAGACTGTCTATGCTATCGCAGGGCTTCTCGATATCTGCCACAGCGCGCCACCACGCCCCATCCTCCCCCTGCCGGAACCGGACCGGCAAGCATTGGCCGCATTCCTCGACAACGTCTAAACCATTTCGGCATCGACTTCTTACGGCGAGAACGGCCACCTTTGGCGCATGTCATCCACAACAGGAGCAGAGCCGTGGCCGACCTTGCCTTTCATCTGATCGACAACAATACCGGCGAAGAAGTCTATGCGTCGGATACGCTGACGTTCGAGGCCGCGCCCGTGCCGGAACACCGCATCCACGACCCGGAACTGATGGAGCGCTACGGCGGCCCGGCGGTGGTCGATCGTGTCGAGCCGGCCGAAGGCGCGGACGGCGAAATCAACATCTATATCGACGGCGTCGAAGAACGGCTGAATGGCCAGGAAATCGACCAGAACTACCGCCGCTCGTAGGCGGTCCCATCGCAATTCCCTGATATCCACAGGCGGAGGCGTCGCATGAAGCCTCCGCCTTTTGTCCTTGACTCCCGATACCTCTGCGCATACACTGTGTATCACACAGTATGCACTATACAGTGTATGAGACGAGGGATATGAGCCAAGACGACGATCTCTATGAAAGCCTGCGCCAGGAACTGCGGCGCGGATCGCTGGGCCTGGCCGTACTGGCCCGGCTGCGGGTCGAGCGTTATGGCTATACCCTGCGTCAGGCCCTGGCCGACGACGGGCTGGAGATGGAGGAAAGCACCCTCTATCCCCTGCTGCGGCGGCTGGAGTCCAAGGGCCTGCTGATCAGCGAATGGCGCGAGGAGGAGAAACGCAGGAAGCGCTTCTATATCCTGTCGGCGGCAGGCGAAGAGATGCTGCGCCGGCTGGTCCAGGAATGGCGGATGATCAACGTGTCGCTCGAACGCATCATGAATACCGGGAGCTAAGGGGAGTTGAAATGGACATGCTTGAAGACTATCTGCGCGCCGTGTCGCGCCTGCTGCCGAACGCCAAGCGCGACGACATCGTCGCCGAACTCCGCGACGAGATCCTGACGCGCATCGAAGCCAGGGAAGAAGAGCTTGGCCGCGCTCTGACCCCCGATGAGACTGAACATCTGCTGCGTGAGATCGGCCACCCCATCGTCGTGGCGGCGCGTTACCGCGACGAGCCGCAATATGCGGTGGGGCCCGCCCTCTACCCGTTCTGGAGCTTCGCTATCCGGTTGGCCGTCCTGCTCCAGATCGCCATCTCCATCCTTGTCTTCATAGGCCGCGTCATCGGCGGCGGAGATATCGGCCAGGCGTTCGGGGCGGCAATCGGGACGGGCGTGACGGGTGTCATGACCCTGATCGGTTTCGCGACCGTGGCAGCCTGGCTGATCGAACGCAAGAGCGTAAAGGTCGACTACCTGAGCAACTGGCGGGTCCGTGACCTGCGTTTCCTGGATTTCACAGCATGGGATTGGAGTGACATGCGCAATTGGTTCAATGCCGGCGGCTATCCTGCCGCCACTACCCCCGCACCGGAATGGCGCTTTGGCCGCTCGGCCGCCAGCAAGGCCACCGGAATGATTGTCGGCGCGGTCTTTGCTCTCCTGTGGTGGACAGGCGTGATCCGTTTCGGGCTCACGGCAATCGATCCGGTCTCAGTGCCGGTGCTGAATTTCGGCGCCCTGGCCGACATCGACTGGCCGGCGCTGAAGACCGCCCTGTTCGCGCCGGT
>CAMLLA010000102.1 GCA_946480525.1 uncultured Asticcacaulis sp.
AGCCCGGCGGCCGGGCCGTCGGACTCGACGTCGACTATAAAGACACTCATTGTCTTTGCGGTTCTCTTCTCTTTTTCGATGCGGCGAATTATTGCTCTTCCTGCCCGGTTTGAAAAGGTACCGCCTCAGTTGCCCGGCGTCCTGCTCACGCCGCGATCTGAACGCAGCAGCTTGAATCGGTACCGAAGGCTGCCAGATGCCGTTTAGTGACGGAAGGGCGGAAGAGGCGGTTTGGCTCCGGGGCTACAACCAGCGCTTATGCCGGAAATAAAGGTAAGGCATCACGGCGAACAAAAGCATCAGCACGATCGCCATCGGATAACCGAAACTCCAGGTCAGTTCGGGCATATGGGCGAAATTCATGCCGTAGAAGCCGGCCACCAGCGTCGGCGGCAGGAAGATCAACGCCACCACCGAAAATATCTTGGCGATCAGGTTCTGTTCGACATTGATCATGCCGAGCGCGCTCTCCAGCTGGAAATTGATCTTGTCGTTCAGGAAGGCCGACTGGTCGGCCAGCGACTTGGCGTCCTTGATCAGGCGCGCCGCGTCGTGGCAGATGGCGGCATTGTCGGGGCTGTGGTCTTCGCGGATATAGGTCAGCAGCCGGATCAGGCTGTGCGTGCCCTCATTGATCTTGGAATTGAGGTCGGCGATGTGACCCAGTTCCTTAAGCACTCCGCCCATGATCAGCGACGGATTGCCCTTGCGGCCATCGAAGGCGTGGTCCGCGAAGATCCGTTGCGACAGACCGTCGAGGCCTTTCACGACCTGCGCATGATCGGCCGCGACGCGCAGGATGACCTCCTCAAGCAGGCCTTCCAGGACGTCGGCGCTGGTGCGGAAACGCTTGCCGTTCAAAAGCAGATCCTGCTGGAAACTCAGGAAGGGCTCCGGGTCGATGTCGCGGATCGTGATGAGGAAGTCCGGCGTCAGGATAAAGGTGACGGTCGAGGTCTGAGGCTGCCCCTGTCCGCCGGTCATCAGCGCTGCGGTCATGTAGGAGGTGCCGTCGCGCGTATACATGCGGTTGAGCGTGTGGTTGCGCCAGATTTCCTCGCGGCTTGGCAGGGCCAGGTTGAGCGTCTGGGGCAGGAGGCGCAGCTCGTCGTCGGTTGGGGTAAGCAGATCGATCCACACCGGTTCGTCCGGAACATTGTGTGCCGGGTCGAGCTGCATTTCGGCCAGTTTGCCGCCCGCCGTATGAAAGACCGTGATCATGCCGCTTCCCCGAACCGTTTTGTACAGTCTAGGAATCGCGTGTGACCAAAGCTTTAAGGCACGCAATTGTTATTAGATTTTCGTCAACTCAATCCATAGTAAGGTCCGGCGGGCCGCTGGCGTTCCTCGGCGGCCGGTTGGGGACCCCAGGTATGACCAAGAGCACGTCCGGCCATGTCACAGCTGTGAGTGAAGAAGAACAACGCTTTCCGACGCGCCTTGAAGCGATGCAGCGGCTTGTCGACGTCGTCCAGGAACTGTCCCGGGCCCGCGATGTCGCTACCATAACGCGAATAACGCGGGACGCCGCCCGCGAACTGACGGGCGCCGACGGCGCGACCTTTGTGCTGCGTGACGGCGAACAATGCTACTATGCCGATGAGAATGCCATCGAGCCCCTGTGGAAGGGCAAGCGCTTCCCGATGGAGATGTGTGTCTCCGGCTGGGTGATGATGAACAGGACGCCGGCGGTCATCGAAGACATCTATGACGATCCGCGCGTGCCGGCCGATGCCTATCGCCCAACCTTCGTGAAGTCGCTGGCCATGGTGCCGATCCGGACCGACGCGCCCGTGGGCGCCATCGGCAATTACTGGGCGGACAACTATACCCCTACCGAAGACCAGTTGACCATACTGCAGGCGCTGGCCAATACGACGTCGGTCGCGCTCGAAAATGTCCGGCTGATCGAGGAACTGTGCCAGAAGGTCGAGACGCTCGAGGTTCAGGCTGTGCGTATCAAGCAGCAGCACGAGTCGCTCGAGGTCTTCACTCACGCCCTGGCGCACGACCTTAAGGAGCCTGTACGTACTGTGCGCGCCTTCTCGGACCTGATCGCCGAAGGTGACGCCGACGACAGCCAGCCGCTCTACTTCGACTTTATCCGCAAGGCGGCCGACCGTATGGGGATGCTGGTCGAGACGGTATACGCCTATACGCGGCTGCACGACCCGTCGCGCGCCGTCAAAGCGACGACGGACGCCGGCGATGCCCTGGCGGGCGCCCAGGACAGTCTGCGCCAACTGATCACATCGTCGGGCGCTGTGATCGAAGCGGGCGCCTTGCCGATGGTCGAGGCCAATGCGGCGCAGTTGCTCCAGGTCTTCCAGAACCTGATCGCCAACGCCATCAAACACTGCAATGGACCCGCGCTGATCCGCATCGCCGCCAGGGAAGACGGCGCCCAGTGGCACTTCACCGTGTCGGACAACGGCCCCGGCATTGCGGAGAGCGACCTTCAGCGCATCTTCCTGCCCTTCAAACGCCTCAGGCTCAACGAGGACGGCGCAGGGCTCGGGCTGGCCATCTGCGCCAAGATCGTCGCCATGCATGGCGGCCGCATCTGGTGTGACTCCGTCGAAGGCGAGGGCGCGACCTTCCATTTCACCCTGCCCAAGGCGGCGGATGAGCCGCGGCGGGCCGAACCGGCGCTGGCCAATGACGCCGGGCCCGTTGACGAAACCGGTGCCCTGGCGCGCGTCCTGCTGGTCGACGACCGCGAAGCCGATATTGAATTGACGCGTATCCTGCTGCGCGACCGCGACAAGGCCGAATTCGACCTGAACGTCGCCCGCAGCGGCAGGGAGGCGCTCGACATGTTGCGCAAGGCGCGTATCGGAGGCGAACGCTACGACCTGATCCTGCTCGATATCAACATGCCCGGAATGGACGGTTTCGAGACGCTTGAAGCCCTGCGCCGCGAAGGTGACTTTGCCGACATGGCGGTGGTGATGTGCACGGGCTCGACGCTGGACAGCGATCAGGAACAGGCGCGCAAGCTCGGTGCCGCGGGCTATATGGTCAAGCCGGCATCACTGGCGCAACTGCGGCCGATGCTGGACGCGGTTCCGGCCCTGCGCTGGCAGGACAATGGCGTGGCTGCAAGGTTGCTGCGCGTGGCGTAGTCAGTTTTGCCTCCCCAAATCCAATAGATTTGGGGAGGGGGACCGCACGAAGCGAAGCTGAGATGCGGTGGAGGGGGGAATCAGGTGGCCACGAAGGCGGGCTTCACGCCCAAAACGAGATTGGCGCGGCGGTTACGCAAAAAACTTACTGATCCCGAGCTCATGCTTTGGACAAGGTTGAAAGCGCGAGATGGCTCGGGGTTGAATTTCCGATGCCAGGTGACGGCCGGACCGTATGTTCTCGATTTCTACTGTCCGAAAGTGCGGCTGGCCGTTGAGGTCGATGGCGCGCATCATACCGAAGATGTGCAACTGGCATACGATGAAGGCCGGGATGCATGGCTTCGCTCCAAGGGCATCGAGGTATATCGCATTCCGGCATCGATTGTCTTCGCGGATGCCGACTTGGCGGCTGACGGTGTAAAGCAGGTGGCTAAGTCGCGATTGGAAGAAAAGATGCCCCACCACCCCGAGCCTGGCGGCTCGCGGTTCCCCTCCCCAAATCTATTGGATTTGGGGAGGCAGAAATAGTCCTTACGCCTTCCTTATCGCCTAACGCGCAATCGTGACTGTATCTTCATGGCCGAGGGCGTTAACCGGTGGTGAAAGCCGCCGGTGAGAGGGCACGTCAATGCATCACGATCCCAAAGCGTTCCGGGCCTGCATCGAACTCTGCTGGCAATGCCGCGACACCTGCCAGGCAACCCTTTATAATCATTGCCTTCAGATGGGCGGACGCCACACCGCGCCCGACCATGTAAAAATCATGGCCGACTGCATCCAGATATGCCAGACTTGCGCCGACTTCCTGACACGGGGATCTGACTTGCATATGGCAACCTGCCTGGCCTGCGCCGACATCTGTGACGCCTGCGCCATCTCCTGTGAAACGGTGGGCGGCAGCGAAATGCTGGCCTGCGCGGAGATCTGCCAGCGCTGCGGCCACGCATGCAGGGAGATGAGCCACGCGAAGACTGCCGCGCTTGCATAGGATCAGGCCATGAATAAGCTCCTCCTGCTGGGCGCGGCGCTCGTGCTCACCGGCTGCGGCGAGACCGCCACCCTGCGGCCCGAAGACGGCATGGGCGTCAATCCGCAGTTGCCCAAACCGGTCAAGACATTGCTGCCGACGGTGAAGATCGCAGAGGTGTCGGGCTGGACGATCGACCAGGCGCCGACCCCCGCGCCCGGCCTCCACGTCCAGGCATTCGCGCGCAACCTGGCGCATCCGCGCTGGCTCTATGTCCTGCCCAATGGCGATGTCCTGGTGGCCGAAAGCGACGCCCCGCCCAAGCCCAAGGAAGAGAACAGCATTCGCGGCTTCTTCATGAAGATGCTGATGAAGAAGGCGGGCTCCAACCAGGGCAGTGCCAATCGCATTACGCTTTTGCGCGACGCCAATCACGACGGCGCGGCCGAGCTTCAGGTCGTGTTCCTCCAGAACCTGAATTCGCCGTTCGGCATGGCCCTGATCAAGGACCAGCTCTATGTCGCCAATACGGACGCTGTGGTGCGCTACACCTATCACGAAGGCGATACGGCGATCAACGGACCGGGCACCAAGGTCGTCGACCTGCCGGGCGGGCCGATCAACCACCACTGGACCAAGGGCCTGATCGCAAGCCCGGACGGTAGCAAGCTTTATGTCTCGGTCGGCTCGAATTCCAACGTCGCCGAAAACGGCATGGCGGCGGAAACCAACCGCGCCGCCATCCTCCAGATCGATCCGGCGACCGGCGCCACGCGCCTTTTCGCCTCGGGCCTGCGCAATCCGGTCGGCCTGGCGTGGAACCCGGAAACAAAGGCATTGTGGACAGTGGTCAATGAGCGCGACGAGATCGGTTCGGACCTGGTGCCCGACTATATGACGTCGGTGAAACCTGGCGGCTTCTACGGCTGGCCCTACAGCTATTACGGTCAGACTGTCGATGAACGCGTCAAGCCGCAGGACCCGGCAAAGGTCGCCAGCGCGATCAAGCCTGATTACGCGCTGGGGCCCCACACGGCGTCGCTGGGCCTGCATTTTTATACCGGGCCGCTGCTGTCCGTGGGATATAAGAACGGAGCGTTTGTCGGCCAGCATGGATCGTGGAACCGCAATCCGCCGTCGGGTTACAAGGTGATTTTCGTGCCGTTTTCGGGTGGGCAGCCATCGGGCATGCCGCAGGACGTGCTGACCGGGTTCCTGGGGGCTGACGGCAGGGCGCGGGGCCGGCCGGTTGGCGTGATCGAGGACATCGACGGCGCGCTTCTGGTCGCAGACGACGCCGGCAACACGGTCTGGCGCGTGACGCCGGACACCCCGCTCAGGGTGAGGTAGGCTTCACCCCTTCGGCACGATGCGGATACCAATAGCCGTGTCGTCCTTGAGATACCGCCGTGCCAAGGCCATCAGGTCCTCAGGCGTCATTTCCTCATAGTGCTTGCGGCGGCCAAGCCAGTCGGCGCGCAGATCCGGCCGGGTGCCCAGGCGCGCCAGCACATAGGTCCAGTAGCCGATATCGCTGGTTTCGTTGTCCATGGCCGCCAGCACCGGCTTGCGCGCGCGGTCCAGTTCGTCGTCATCGACGGGTTTTGCCTTCAGGTCGGCGACGATGCCCGACAGAGCCTTGCGGAAATCGCCGTCGGCTCCGGCTTTGACGGCGGACACGACCCCGAGCATGCCAAGGTGCGGGTAGGTTTCGTCATTATAAGCAAACGCATGCGGCGCGTAGTCGGCGCCCTGGGTCTCGCGCAGTTCGTCCTGCAGCCGGTTTGAGAGGACGGTAGCCAGCAGTGTCGCCACGCGCGCCGCCTTCGGGTCTGCCATGAAGTCGTCGGTCGGCCACAGCGCGATGCTCATGGCCCCGTCGGTGCGGCCTTCGTGATGCAGGGTGATGTCGCGGTCCTTCGGCGGGAACATGACTTGCCGCGCGCCTTCAGCTTCGGCGGGCCCGGCCGGGCGCGGGGCCAAGGTGCCGAAGGTCTTGCCGATCTCGGTCACCGCCTTGCGCTCATCGACGTCGCCAACGATGGTGATGTGGATCGGCGTGCCGGTCAGGCTGCGGCGCAGGATGTCGCGGATGTCGTCAAAGCGAATGTCCTCGATCTGGTTCAGCCGCGTCTCGTCGAAGCGCGGATCGCCATTGTGCATGATCCGCCCCCAGTGATGGACGCGCACGCCTTCCGGCGTGGCCTTGAGCGTGCGCAGATATTCCGGCAGCCACGCCAGGTAGCGGTCGAAAGGGTCGGGACGATAGGCGGCGTCGGTGGCGTAGGCATAGAGGGTTTCGACCTGGTGGCTCAGGCTCGACGGATTGGTCGTGCCCGACAGCGTCGCCTGATCGCCGCCGAGATTATAGCCGACACCGACCTGAGTGGTGCGCAGCACGTCACGGAGCTGGGTCATGGTCAGCTTGTTCAGGCCGCCCTCATAGAGAAAGTCGCCGGCGGCCAGGAACAGCGGCGGCCGCGTCTTTGGGTCGAACAGAAGCTGGCCGCCGGCGAAGTCGACCTGGACGCGGATCTGGCTGGCGACCAGCTTTGTCGGCTTGATGTGCAGGGTGACGCCGTTCGGCCAGACGTAGCGGCTGAAGTCGTAGTCGGCGTCCCGGCCCTGGCTGGCGGGCGAGACCTTAGGCGTAAAGAGGCGGCCGTACGGCCACGCCTTGGTCCTGGACGCCGCGTAGGCTGTCGCTTCGCCGCCCGACAGGGCCTCGTAATCGGCGCGCATGGCCGCTTCGTCATAACGGTTTAAGGATTCGCCCGAGTGCGACAGGACGGGACCATCGCCGCTGAACCAGGCGCGCAGGCGGGCGTCCATCAGGTCCTTCCGGCCGACCTTGCCCTTGTAGGACTGGTACAGCTTTACCGAGTCTTCGGGGCCTTCGGCGACGGTGTTCTGGTCGAGGCCGGCGACGATCGTCGCGGCCAGCGCGGCGGAGTCGCGCGTCGCACTGGCGACTCGCAGGAAGCGGAAGTTGGACTCCACCGTCTGCTGAGCCTTGTTCAGCTCGGTCTTCGTCACGCCTTCCGCGCGCAGGGTATGGACGACGCCATAGGCCTGGGCCAGGGCGTCGCGGGCGCGCCCTGGCTTGGGTAGCACCGACAGGAAGGTGACGCGCGCCGTGTGCGGCACCGGGTAGGCGCCCATGCTGGCCTGGAAAAAGGCCGAATCCGCCGCCTGCGCCCGCTCCGCAAGGCGGCTATTGACGATCTGGAACAGATAGTTGTCGAGGAAATAGTCGTCCATGCGCGCTGGCGTATCCGGGCGCCGGTCTTCGGGCGCGATCCAGCTGAGACCCATCTCCTCGGCCAGCCCCTTGTCCTCAAAGGTGAAGGTCTGCAGGCCCAACGACGTGCGCGCCCCCCAGTCCGGTTCCTCGGGCATCGGCCCGCGTCCCAGCCAGTCGGCGAATGCCGCCTTGATCATGGCCTCGACCTTGGCGGCGTCGAAATCGCCGACGGCGATGATGGTCGTCAGCTCCGGGCGATACCAGGCGTCGTAATAGGCCTTCAGTTGTTCCGGCGGCGCGGTTCGGATGATCTCGGTCGAGCCGATGGGATTGGAATAGTCGGCATAGCGCGTTCCGGCATGGATCTTGCGGTTCCACGCGTCGGACCGGCGACCGGCCGGACCTGCGCGCAGGCGCTCCTCGGCCAGGATGACGCCGCGTTCGCGATCGACGGCGGCGGGGTCGAAGCGGACATTACCGGCCATTTCGCGCAGGATGAACAAGGCCTCCTTCAGCGTCCCGTCGTCGCTTTTCGGCGCGTGCAGCATGTAGAGCGTCTTGGTGTCGAAGGTGAAGGCGTTGGTGTCGGCGCCAAAGGCGAAGCCGTGCCGTTCCAGCCTTCGGCGCAGTTCGCCTTCGGGGATATTGGTCGTGCCGTTGAAGGCCATATGCTCGACGAAATGCGCCAGGCCCTTCTGGTTTTCGCGCTCGACCAGCGAGCCGGCGGCGACGCGCATATAGACGGCGGCGGTGCCCTTGGGCGTGGCGTTTGCCTGGACGACATAGGTCAGGCCGTTGGGCAGGCGGCCGTAGCGCGCGGCCGGATCGGGCTTGCGATTTGAGGTTTCGTGCGGAAAGACGATCGATTTTATGGGCTCTGCCGTGGCGACAAACGGGGCGAGCGCCAGCGCGAGGGCGATGATGGCTGCGCGTAGATATCCGGGTTTCATTTTTCCGCCTGTGTCCCCCTTGATATAACGCTGGTTTTGCCGCGCCGTAAACCATCATGCTGGAGCGAAAGGTTCGCCGCATGGCGCTCGACACGCAGGCGCAGCGATTTTGCCCGATCGGAAGGGGCCGGTGTGGATTGATGTTGGGCAGGGGCTGAAACCCCTACTTCGCCGGATTATTGAGATTCAGAAAATCCACGACCGCCTGAGCCGTGCCCAATCGGCAGCCTTCGGTACTCAGATCGTGGTCGCAGTCGTCCAGTTTGGCATAGGCGACAGCCTTTCCGGCGCGTTGCAGACGGTCGCGAAGCGCCCGGCTTTGCCCCGGAGACACGATCCGGTCCCTTTCCCCATGGATCAGCAGAACCGGCACGGCGGCATCCGTCACCACGGCGGGCGTCTGGCTGCCGAAATAACGCTGCACCAGCGCCGGCGAATGAGCGTTGGCGCGGAAGCCGCGATCCTGTTCGGCGTCGGCCATCAAAGGCGCGATCTCGTCCGCCAAGGCCGCCCTGTCGGCTGAGGCCGCGTAATCCTTGGGGTCGGAAACCCCGTTGATGGCGACCGCGCAACGGTACAGGTCCTTGTCCTGCGCGCCTTTGAGCGCCGCGTAACCGCCATAGCCGCGACCGGCGATGCATACGCGCTTCGTATCGACAATGCCTTGACCGGCAAGGTATGCCACGCCATCGGACATGTCGCTCAGCATACGGCCGGACCACTGGCCGTATCCGGCTTCAGTCAGCGCTGCGCCGCCGCCGTCCGAGCCGCGATAGTTGGGTTGCAGCACCACATAGCCGCGCGAGGCCAAAGCCTGGGCCAGCCAGTCGAAGCCGCGCCCGTCATGACCAAGCGGCCCGTCGTGCGGCAGGACGACCAGCGCACGGTCTTTCGCCTTGCCTTGGGGCGGCAGGGTTAATTGCGCCTTGATCGTCAGGCCGTCGGAGGCCTTGTAGGTGATCGAGCGTTGCGAGGCCACCCAGTCAGCCGGCACGGCTGGGTGCTGGCTGCCGATGTCGACGCGTTTTCCGTTGGTGAAGTCAAAATAGTGCCAGGAGCCAGGGTCTTCGCCGCCTTGTTCGAATACGATCATCTGGCCGGGATCGCGCGCTGTCGCGACGATGCGCACGGCCTGACCGGGCGCAGTATTGACGGCATGCTTATAGTATTCCGCCAGGCCCGGGTCGAAGAAGGTATAGGTCGTCAGCTCGCCATCGTGTTCAAAACCGGCCAGGGCGCCGGTTTCCGGGTCGAAGACCGGCCGGTCGCGTGTCGCGTCCTCATTGAGCGCCTCCGACATTTTTCCGTCGGCCGACAGTTCATGGTAGCGGAAACGACGCTGGCCATCGGCGCCGACGGTCGCGTCGACCACCAGCAGGGACGTGCCGTCACGCCCCCGGCCCGCCAGGAACGGGGCAAAGGTGTGCGCCTTTGGGTCGATCTTGCGTTTCAATACCGGCGACCACTTGCCGTCCTTGCGCATCTCGATACTGAAGGTCGCTTCGAAATAATCGTAAATCGCCCTTACCGTAGGCTTGCCCGTGTCGTCGAAGAACCAGTCGTCGACATAGCTGCCCATACGGTCGAGATCGCCGCCGCCGTCGTTGATGATGCGGCCCACTCCGGTATCGGGATCGACACGCCACGGGTAGACGCGCTGGGCGGCCTGGCCGGCTATCGACTTGTCGCGCAACTCCAGGAACGCGCCGACCAGTTGCATCTTGCCATCGATCATGACCGGCTTTGGCAGGCCAAGCGGCTGTTGATTGTAGTCGCCGCTGATGCGACTGCCGAGGCTTATGGCCTGACTGGTGCGCAGGTCGACAATCGTCGCGGCGTCACGCGACCGCACGCCGTACTGCCGGCATGGCGGCGGGGTGAGGGCATTCTGCAGCAGCTGTACGGAAATGCCGTCGTACGGAGTCTCCGCACTTCTGGCGGCGCCGAAGCCGCCACCGTTTATCTGTTCGAAAACGGTCGACAGGGCCGGTCCAACCTTATAGTCCTGCGTTTGACCGGAAGGGCAGGTCCCACGTACCCCGGTAGCGGTGTCCGACAGCAACAGGTGGTCGTTTCCGACCCAGGTGACCGCCGATATCGGGTCCTCGCTGAGCCTTATCGTCTTGTTGCTGCCGTTGGCCACAGTGTAAGTGACCAGAAGGCGCAACCCGGCCTTGCGGGTGATCCAGGCAATGCGGCTTCCGTCCGTCGACAGGGCGATATGTTCGATACGCGGGGATTGCGTAAACACATCCAGCGGCGGCGGCGCTATGTCTTCGGGCGGCTTATGGCGGGTGCCCTTAACGATAACCGGGGACGAATCGGTTTGAGCCGTCTGCGCACCGGCTTGGGCGCCGGTCATTAACAATACGGCCGCAAGCGCCGACGCAAGTCTCGACATATTATCCCCCATGAATTGTGTTTTTATATGCGGATGTCACCATAGTTGTCGGATAACGGCAAGACGTATTAATTGTCGGATTAAACCGCCCGGGCAAGCCGACCGAGGTCACGAACCGGACGTTCTGGACAAACGCCCCTGATCCCGATAAATATACATCGTGCAGTGGCGCTGCGGTCCGGGCTTCCGGTCACATAATTCACGCTCCAGACCGGCCGGCGGGTAAGCCCGGCCTGTGCTATGGAGCCATTGCCATGACGCAAGATCCGTCTTCCGAAAACCGCGCCGGTTACGACCGCTGGGCAGGCCTCTACGACGGCTATGTCAACTCGACGGTCGCCGTCGACGACCTTTATTTTCCGCCGGTCTATGCGCACCTGAGCGGCCTGCGTGTCCTCGACATCGGCTGCGGCACCGGCCGCCACACGATCCGGCTGGCCAGGGCAAGGAACCAGGTCACCGGCATCGACCTGTCGCCGGGCATGCTGGCCGTCGCGCGCGGGAAGCTTTCCGGTCTCGATGTCGAACTGATCGAAGGCGATGTCCTGACAACACCTGTCGTC
>CAMLLA010000103.1 GCA_946480525.1 uncultured Asticcacaulis sp.
CGCCGATGGAGACTTCGCCTTCACGCACGAAAATATTGTTGGCCGCGCCCATGGCGATGGCCATGAGCGGCACGGCGAAGGCCCCGGCGCCGATCTCATAGGCGACGGTCGCGGCCGACAGGGCCGCCGACATGAAGATCAGGACCGAAGTCGAAGGTGTGCGCCTGCCGTAGTGGCGGATCGTGCGTCCAAGCATGACCCCAAGCACGAACAGCGCGATAATCCCGAGCGGAATCAGCGCGGTCCGCCACGAAGCGCCGTGGAACAGATCGACCGCCGAACGGGTGGAATTGCCGCTCATGAACGAGACGAAGTAGCCGCCAAGGCTCAGGAACCCCAGCGCGTCGATATAGCCGGCCAGCAGCGCAAGTCCGACAGCGATTATCTGCGATGTCCGGTCGTGTGCATGCATCGAAGTAGCTTACCCCTTTTGATATGGCGTCGTGCGGCTGCTCCCGAATATTGCTAGGATTTAGCCAGCGCATACGCAACAGCATAGTTGGCTGCGTCAGTCGCGCGCCGCCAAGGGCCTTTGGTCCTGAGCGCGAAAACAAAGATGTCACTAGCGACCAAGTGGGAGCGCAGGCTGCGCGCCGCCAAGGGCCTTTGGCCCCGAGCGCCAAACAAGAAACCAGATTTTCGCAGAAAATATGGTGGACGCGACAGGGATTGAACCTGTGACCCTTCGCGTGTGAAGCGAATGCTCTCCCGCTGAGCTACGCGTCCGAACCATTGGGAGGCGCGGTATTAGCCTGAGGCGACCGCCCGCGCAAGAGGGGTGATTATTTTATCACCGTCTTTATGGCGTCGATCAGAGCGTCGTAGTGGTCGATCAGGACGTCGCAGTCCAGTTCCTGGATCGGGCGCTCGCTATAGCCGAAGCTGACGAGGATGGATGGGATGCCGGCATTGCGTGCGGTCTGGAAGTCCGTCTCGGAGTCGCCCACCAGTATGGTCTTTTTGATATCGCCGCCGATATCGTCGACGCAGGCCTGGAGATGGCCGGCATCGGGTTTCTTGGCGGGGACGCTGTCCGACCCGCGATTGGAGCCGAAGCGCGCTGACCATCCCAGGCGTTTGATCAGCTCGACCGACAGATAGGTGTGCTTGTTGGTGCAGACGGCCAGTTTTGCGCCGGCGGCCGACAGGGCGTCCATGGCTTCGACCACGCCTTCGAAGGGCGTTGAGAAAGCATCGATATGGGTTTCGTAGTGCTTGAGCAGGCGGTCGAGCAGCGGCTTTTCCTGCTCAGGCGCCAGCGGGTGACCGGCAAGGGCAAAACCTCGACGCAGCAGTTCCAGCGCGCCGCGCCCGATCAGGGGGCGGGCTTCGTCGAGATGGTACGGCTTGATGCCTTCTTCGCGCAGGACCAGGTTCAGTGCGCCGATAATGTCTGGCGCCGTGTCGACCAGCGTGCCATCGAGGTCGAACGCGATGATATAGCCGTTGAGATCCATAATTTTCCAAGCTTCGAGAAGTTTGCCGTCGAAATCGCCTTCGCTTTGGGCTAAATCGGCGCGATCCGCAATTGCAGAGTCGCTGATATGGCCGAAAATACCGCCGGTTCCTCACACGCCCGCCGCGCTGCCGTCATCCTGGCCGCAGGGCAGGGGACGCGGATGAAGTCGCCCCTGCCTAAGGTGCTGCACCGGATCGGTGGCCGCACCATGCTGGACCGGGCGATCGATGCGGCCTTCGAGGTCGGGTGCGAGCGCGTCATCGTCGTTGTCGGGAACCATTCTCCGAGCGTGCGCGCCAACGCCGAAAAACGTGTCGGCGCGGAGAATATCGTCGTTCAGAATCCGCCCCAGGGCACAGGCCATGCCGTTAACTGCGCGCGCGATGCGTTGAAGGATTTCGACGGCACGGTCATCGTCACCTATGGCGACAGTCCGCTGATGGCCGCAAAGGTTCTGGAGCCGGTTCTTGTCTTGGCCGCCGCCGCCGATCTGGCCGTGCTGGGCTTTGTCGCCGAAGATCCGGGCGCCTATGGCCGTTTGGTTCTGGACGGTGATCGCCTGAACGAGATCGTCGAGGCGCGCGAGGCGTCGAAGGAACAGTTCGCCATCAAGGCCTGTAATTCCGGCGTCATGGCGTGCGGCCGTGAATTGTTGTTTTCGCTGCTGTCGGAAGTAAAGAACGAGAACTCCAAGCACGAATATTATCTGACCGATATTGTCGGTCTGGCGCGGGCACGGGGCCTTCAGCCGCGCGTCACCATGGCGATGGAGACCGAGGTTCTGGGCGCCAACAGCCAGGCGGAACTGGCGGTTATCGAGCGTGTCTGGCAGGACAGCGCGCGCAAGGCCTTCATGGAGAACGGCGTCCACATGCCGGCGCCGGAAACCGTGTTTTTCAGTTACGACACACAGATCGAGCCGGGTGTGACGATCGAACCCAATGTCGTCTTTGCCGAAGGCGTCACCGTCGCATCGGGCGCGGTTATCCGGGCGTTTTCGCATCTGGAAGGCGCACGTGTAGGGCCGGGTGCCTTGATCGGGCCCTATGCCCGTCTGCGGCCGGGCGCCGACATCGGCAAGGACGTTCACATCGGCAACTTTGTCGAGGTCAAGAACGTGACGATCGGCGAGGGCGCCAAGGCCAACCACCTGTCGTACCTCGGCGACGGCAGCGTCGGGGCCGGCAGCAATATAGGCGCGGGCACCATCTTCTGTAACTATGACGGCTATTTCAAATACAGGACGGTGATCGGCGAGCGCGCCTTTATCGGCTCGAACACGGCACTGGTCGCACCGGTGACGGTCGGCGACGGCGCCATGACGGCTTCGGGCTCGGTCATCACCCGCGACGTGCCGGCAGATGGGCTGGCCTTCGGGCGGGCACAACAGACGGACAAGCCAGGCTGGGCCAAGGCCTTCCGCGACACGAAATCCGCCGAGAAGGCAGCGAGTAAAAAATGACGGCAGACGAACAAAAAGAAGCGGTTGGCGAAGCCGCGCTCCAGTATGTGAAAGACGGCATGAAGGTCGGGCTCGGCACCGGCTCGACCGCGGCCTTTTTCGTCAAGGCCATAGCGCGCGAGGTCAAGGCCGGCAAGAAATTGACCCTTGTCTCGACATCGGTTCAGACGACGCAACTGGCGCAAAGCCTGGGCCTGACCATCCTCGATATCAACGATGTCGGCACGCTCGATGTCTGCGTCGATGGCGCCGATGAGATCGGCGAAGGACTAGCTTTGATCAAGGGCGGCGGTGGTGCGCTGCTGCGCGAAAAGCTGATCTGGGAACAGGCGAAAACCTGTGTGGTCATCGCCGATGCCGGCAAGCATGTTGGGACGCTCGGCAAGTTTCCGCTGCCGGTCGAGGTCGAGCCGTTTGCTTACAAGGGCACGGTCAACCGGATCGGCGACGTGCTTCAGGAATTCGACATCGCCATGATGCCGGTAATGCGGAAACGCGATGGCCAGCCCGTCCTGACCGATGGTGGCAACCTGATCTTTGATATTGCCTGTGGGCGTATCGAAGAGCCGGCGGCCCTGGCCAACGCCTTAAAATCGCTGACCGGCGTGGTCGATCACGGCCTCTTCCTTGACCTGGCCGAGGTGGCCCTTCTGGGAACGGAAGCCGGCGTCAAGACCATCTATCCGTAGGCTTCACGGCGAACCGCACGAACAGACACGAAACTTCATTGTCGCAGGCGGCTGTTCGTGCTTGTCGACGAAATTCGTGGTCTTACATATGGCGCTCATGCGCGAAGGACCTTTGGAATGGCTGAGTACGATTACGATCTGTTTGTCATCGGTGCGGGATCAGGCGGCGTGCGCGCCGCCAGGCTTGCGGCCAATCTGGGCCTGAAGGTCGCGGTCGCCGAAGAAGACAGGCCCGGTGGCACCTGCGTGCTGCGAGGCTGTGTCCCCAAGAAGTTCATGGTCCACGCGTCGGAAGTTCCCGAACAGATCGACTATGCGCGCGGTTTCGGCTGGGACGTCGACCTTGGCGCCTTCGACTGGCAGAAATTCAAGAACCATCAGGACGCGGAGCTGACGCGTCTGTCCGGCATCTATGGCTCGAACCTGGCACGCGCCGGCGCCGAGGTCATCGCCGCTCACGCCAGCTTCAAGGACGCGCACACCATAGCGCTCAACACGCACGCCGGTGAGTATCGCGAAGTAACGGCGAAAACTATCCTGATCGCGGTTGGTGGCTGGCCCTTCCTGCCGCAGCACTGCCCGGGCGTCGCCGAACACGCCCTGACGTCCAACGACATGTTCAAGCTGGCGAAGTTGCCCAAGCGCATGGTCATTGTCGGTGGTGGTTATATTGCCGTCGAATTCGCCGGTGTGATGCATGGGCTCGGCGTTGAGGTGACGCTGATGTATCGCGGCGAGAAGATCCTGCGCGGCTTCGACACCGAAGTCCGTGACCACCTGACGGCAGAGATGCGCCTGCGCGGCATCAACGTCATGTGCCAGGTCGATCCGGTCAAGCTGCACAAGGAAGGCGACGAAATCGTCGTCCATCTCAACAACGGCGAATTCTTCCGCACCGAGCAGATCATGTACGCGTCGGGCCGCAAGCCCAAGACCGAAGGCCTGAATCTCGACGCGCTGGGCATTACCCCGGACATGCACGGCGCCATCCCGGTCGATCCGTTCTCGCGTACCCTGCATCCGCACATCTATGCTATCGGCGATGTCACCAACCGGCTGAACCTGACGCCGGTCGCCATTCGCGAGGCGGTCGCCTTCGTAGAGACGGCCTTCAAGGACAATCCGACCGCCTATGACCACGAGAACGTTGCGACTGCGGTTTTCTCGCAGCCGCAGATCGGCACCGTGGGCCTGAGTGAAGACCAGGCCAGGGAAAAAGGCATCAAGGTCGATGTCTACGCCACGAAGTTCCGGATGATGAAGACGGCCTTCACGGGCGGCGAAAGCCGTGTGCTGATGAAGCTGATTGTTGACGCGGCGAACGATGTCGTGTTGGGCTGCCACATCGTCGGCGGCGAAGCGGGCGAAATCATCCAGTTGGCGGGCATTGCCGTGAAGGCCAGGCTCACCAAGGCGCAATGGGACGCCACCTGTGCCGTTCATCCGACGGCTGCCGAAGAAATCGTGACCATCAAGGACAAGCGCCTGTGACTGTGACCCTGCCGCCGAAACTGGCTGACTTCTGGCAAAAATTTCGTGCGGGCTATGCCGAAGGCGTCCTGGTCAACTTCTTCATTCTGTTCACGATTTTTGCCTATTTCGCGCCATCCGGCGTCATCCCGGCGGCCATGTTCATTGCAGGCCTGTGCAGCCTTGGCTATCTGTCGCTGAAAAGAGGGGCGGCAATCCACAGCTTCTGGCCGGTCGCCGGTTTGACCCTGGCCATGCTGGTGCTCGCGGTCCTGCGGTCTGACTTCGTCGCCTTCCTGCTGGAAGGTAAAAGTCTGGGCGTGGCCTACTGGACATCGACACGCTATTTTCAGGCGCCGCTCATCAGCTGGTTCACGACCTGGGCGTTTGTTTTTGTCGCATGGCGGCTGAGCGAAAGCCGCAGTCAGCGCGTCGTGGTTTTCATATCCTGGATATTTATCGGCCTGGTCGTCATCCAGCTTATAGACTGCATAGGAAATCTGGCCATGCGCAATGGCATGAACCAGCGCTTCTTCGGCAATGCCCGCCCCGAGATGCTGATCGTCGAAAGTTCGAATCTGAACCTCGTCCTGCTGATGCTGTTCTGGCCGCTGGCCTTTTTCGCCGCCGAGCGGCGGTGGCTGGCAGGGATAATTGCCGCGGCCGCGACGATTTCGCTGGGCAGCTTCGTTGTCGACAGCAACGCGCACATCGTCGTTCTGGCGATCAGCGCCGTCGTCTTCTTTGCCACGCGGTATTGGCCCGCCGGGCTGATGCGGAGGGCTATTCTTCCCGAACGCGCCGCTGCTGTCGTGGCCGCCCTGGTGGTCCTCGGGTTTCCGTTGCTGATCCAATGGCTTGTGCAGACAGGATGGGCCGCTCAGATCCATGATCATGTTCCACGTTCATGGGCGCACCGGATCGAAATCTGGACCTATGCCGTCGACCGTTCGCTGGAGCGGCCATGGTGGGGCTGGGGATACGAGTCGACGCGGCTTTTCGAGCCGATCATTCCGCTTCATCCCCATAACATGTCGCTTCAGGCGTGGCTGGAGCTGGGGATTCCGGGGCTGCTGCTGCTGGCGGCCATCTGGTTCAGCATCTTCTGGTTCGTGGCGCCTAAGGGCGCGGCCGATGTGTCTGAGGACAGGTTCGTCGAACTGTCCGCCGAAACCGAAAGCCGTTCCGTGCAGAACACCGCCGAGCAGCACGCCAGGCCCTATATGCTGGCGGCCGCCACGGCCTATTTCACGCTGAACACCCTGAGCTACGGCATATGGAAGGCCTGGCTGATCAGTCTCGGCGCCATGGTGCTGGTCGTCGCCATACTTTCGATCAAGGCGGTCAGGCAGGACAGAAAGTTGCCGTTACAACTATAAGGCCGTGACTTTACAGGTTTTTTCAATGGAGCCTGCAAATATTGCGTAAGGGGCCCGTTGAGTTTGTACCTTAAAGCGATTAAATACCGTCCATGAGCAAAGTATGGTCCCCCAAAGACTGGCGTTCCAAGCCAGCCCTGCATATTCCGAACGATTACCCGGATGCGCAGGCCCTGAGTGATGCCGAAGACGAACTGACGCGCCTGCCGCCTCTGGTTTTCGCCGGTGAGGCGCGCCGCCTGACTGCGGCGCTCGGCAATGTCGCCAACGGCAATGCCTTCCTGTTGCAAGGCGGAGATTGCGCCGAAAGCTTCAAGGAGTTTTCGGCCGACAACATCCGCGATACCTTCCGTCTGATCCTTCAGATGGCTGTCGTCCTGACCTTTGCCGGTGGTCGTCCGGTCGTCAAGGTCGGCCGTATCGCCGGCCAGTTCGGCAAGCCGCGCTCGTCGCCCGTCGAGACGATCGACGGCGTGACCCTGCCCAGCTATCGCGGCGACAATATCAACGGCATGGACTTCACGCCGGAATCGCGTCTGCCGGATCCGCAACGCCTGATCAAGGGCTACCACCAGTCATCGGCGACGCTGAACCTTTTGCGCGCCTTTGCCAACGGTGGTTATGCCGACCTGTACAATATCCATAAGTGGACGCTGGGTTTCGTGTCGTCGCCGCAGGGTGAACGCTACCGCGCCCTGGCCGAGAAGATCTCCGAGACGCTCAGCTTCATGTCGGCCATCGGCGTGACGCCGGAAAGCCACCCGCAAATTCGTCAGGTCGATGTCTTCACCAGCCACGAAGCGCTGCTGCTGAATTTTGAACAGGCGATGACTCGCGTCGATTCCACCAGCGGCGACTGGTACGATACCTCGGCGCACATGCTGTGGATCGGTGAGCGCACCCGTCAGCTGGACGGCGCCCATGTCGATTTCATGAAGGGCATCAACAACCCGATCGGCGTCAAGTGCGGCCCGACGCTGGAGCCGGACGAGCTGCTGCGCCTGATCGATACGCTGAACCCCAACGCCATTCCTGGGCGCCTGACCCTGATCGGCCGTTTCGGTTCGGACAAGATCGCCGAGCGCCTGCCCAGACTGATGGCGGCGACGCACAAGCACGGCGTGCCGGTGGTGTGGTCGATCGACCCGATGCACGGCAATGTCATCAAGGCGGCCAATGGCTACAAGACGCGGCCTTTCGACCGTATCCTGTCGGAAGTCCGTTCCTTCATCGACATCGCGGCGTCCGAAAACGTCCATCCGGGTGGCATGCACTTGGAAATGACCGGTCAGAACGTCACCGAATGCACCGGCGGCGCCTTTGCCCTGTCGGAAGAGGACCTGCAGGACCGTTACCACACGCACTGCGATCCGCGCCTCAATGCGGACCAGGCGCTGGAGCTCAGCTTCCTGGTTGCCGAGCGCCTGCACGCGCTGAAGGATCAGGCCGTCAAGGCCGCCTAAGACGCCTTTACCGTAATGAGAAACCATGCAAGTCTCCGATGAAACTTTCATCGGGGACTTTCATGCATTTGGGCGCCAGTTTTCTTGCCATTGCCACCTTGGCCTTTTCGTCTGCGGCCATCGCCGATACGCCCAAGCCACCAATGGCGGAAAAGCGCGCCTTTATCGTCACCTCGCCGACGGGCGACAAACGCGAAGACGAATATTACTGGCTGCGCGACGACACGCGTAAAGACCCGGCCATGCTGGACTACCTTAAGGCCGAGAACGCCTATACCGACGCCATGGTCGCCGCGAATGGACCTTTGCGCGACGCGGTCTACAAGGAAATTACCGGCCGCCTGGCGCCCGACGATGTTAGCGTGCCGTACCGCAAGAACGGCTACTGGTATTATTCGCGCTTCGAAGCCGGCAAGAACTATCCCATATCCGCACGCCGCAAGGGTGATATGAGCGCGCCGGAAGAGGTCATCTTCGACCAGAACGTCATGGCCGAAGGCAAGGGCTTTTTCCGCATTGGCGCGTCCGAGATCAGCCCCGACAATGGCAAGGTTGCCTGGATGGAGGATACGATCGGGCGGGGGCAGTACGTCCTGAAGGTCAAGGACCTGGCAACGGGCGCGGTCACCGAGACCGGGGTGACCAACATCCAGGGACTGGTATGGGCCAACGACAATAAGACGCTCTTCTATGTCGACAAGGACCCGGTGACCCTGTTGTCCAAGCGCATCAAGTCGCACGTCCTGGGCCAGGCGCCAGCATCCGATAAACTGGTCTATGAGGAGGGCGACGACAGCTTCTACATCTCGCTGATGAAGACGGCGTCGGAGAAGTACATCTGCATCTATCTCCATTCGACGGTCAGCGAGGAGCAGCGCTGCGCCACGGCGGATGGCGGCGACTTCAAGCTGATCGCACCACGTGAACGCGACCACCTTTACCGCGCCGATCACGTCAACGGGCGCTGGGTTATCCAGACCAACTGGCAGGCAAAAAACTACCGGCTGGTGACCCTCGCGGATACGAAGCCTTTGGGTGACCGCAGCCTGTGGAGCGATCTTGTTCCCGCCAGCAAGGATGCCTTCATCGAGGACTTTTCAGCGTTCAACGGCTTCGTTGCCATCGAAGAGCGGGTAGGTGGCAACAAGCGCCTGCGTGTGCTCGATACGGCCGGCAAATCGACGCCCGTGACCAGCGATGAGCCCGCCTATGTCATGGGCCTGAGCGTCAACGCCGAGCCGGACACCGACTGGCTGCGCTATAGCTACGGGTCGCTGACCACGCCGGAAACCATCTACGAGACCAACGTCAAGACGGGGGAGCGCCGTACGCTCAAGGTCCAGCCGGTGCCGGGCTATGACGCTTCGAAATATGTAACCGAACGCATCTGGGTAACGGCGCGCGACGGCGTGAAGGTGCCGGTGTCCCTGGCCTACCGCAAGGGCTTCAAGAAGGACGGCAAGGCGGCCTTGTTTCAGTACGGTTATGGCTCCTACGGCGCCTCCAGCGATCCGGCGTTTCGCCAGACGTGGGTCAGCCTGATGGACCGCGGCATGGTCGTCGCCATTGCGCATATCCGCGGCGGCCAGGAGATGGGGCGCGACTGGTACGACGACGGCCGGCTGATGCACAAGATGAACAGCTTCACCGACTTCATCGACGTGACGCGCGGGCTGGTCGCTCAGAAATATGCCTCAAGAGACCGCGTCTCGGCCAATGGCGGCTCGGCGGGCGGACTGCTGATGGGCGGCATAATGAACATGGCGCCCCAGGACTATAGGGTCATCGTCACCCGCGTGCCCTTCGTCGACGTCGTGACAACCATGCTCGACGCCAGCATTCCCTTGACGACCAACGAGTACGACGAATGGGGCAATCCCGAGCAGAAGCCGTTCTACGACTACATGCTGAGCTATTCGCCCTACGACAACATCAGGGCGCAGGCCTATCCGGCGACCTATGTCTCGACAGGATTGTGGGACAGCCAGGTGCAATATTACGAACCGGCCAAGTGGGTGGCGCGTCTTCGCGCCAAAAAGACCGATGCCAATCCGCTGCTATTCCGCGTCAACATGGAGGCCGGCCACGGCGGCAAGTCGGGGCGTTACCGCGCCTATGAAGAGCAGGCGGAATATATCGCCTTCCTGCTCAAGGAGCTGAAGGCCGAGGCACTGCTGCCGTAAGCTGGCGGCGGTTGCCCTAAGGCGGGAACTCCGTTACAGGAGTGACCATGTTGCAATTGAGATCACAATTGGCACCTGAAACAAGGGCGGCGTTTGCCGCCCTTTACCGTCTGTCGTGGCCGGTCGTCATGTCGCGCCTTGGCTTTATGCTCATGGGGCTGATGGACACGCTGGTCGTCGGTCATTTTTCGTCGGCCGAACTGGGGTTTCATTCCCTGGCATGGGCGCCGACGAGCATCTTTCTCGTCACCTCGATCGGGCTTCTGGTCGGTGTGCAGGTCAAGACGGCGCACTTTGTCGGCGGGGATGAGCCGCATCGCATCGGCGGGACGTTCCAGCGGGGCATGGTCTACGCCCTGATCCTCGGCTTTGGCTCCATGGTCCTGCTCTGGCTGGCCGGGCCTCTTATCCTCAAGGCGACCGTCAAGCCGGCGATCGCCGCCGGTGCTGCCGGCCCCTTGCTCGTCTTTGCCCTCAGCATGCCGTTCTACATGGTGGCGGTAGCCGTGTCGGAGTTCTTGGAAGGACTTGGCCGGACGCGTCCGGGCATGGTCTTCACCTGGGGTGGCAATGTCATCAATGTTGCTCTGTTGCTGGTGCTCGTGCCCGGCATCGTTCGGATACCTGGCGTGGACAGTGACGGCGCCATGGGGGCGGCGATCTCGACCTTCGTCGCGCGCGGCCTGGTCACTGTTGGACTGGTCACCTACCTGTTCACGCTGAAAAGCGTAAAGCACCTCCGTCTCCTCGGCCGTCACGCGCCGGATCCGGAAGGGGCACGCGAACAGCGTCAGGTCGGCTACGCCGCCGGCGCCTCCTATTTTATCGAAGTCGCGGCCTTCGCCGGCATGACCTTCTTCGCCGGCCGAATCTCCGAAGGGGCGGTCGCGGTCTGGGCGATCGTGCTGAATTTTGCCAGTATCGTCTTCATGGTGCCAATGGGGCTGGCTATCGGCTGCTCGGTGCTGGTCGGACGCGCCTATGGCGCTGAAGATCCGCCGGGCATCGCGCGTATGGGCCGGGTGAGTTTTATCTCGGCGGCGGGCTTCATGC
>CAMLLA010000104.1 GCA_946480525.1 uncultured Asticcacaulis sp.
AGCCCCTCGCGCCGCCCCCGCCCGGGCTGGTGGAGGCGGTCACGGAGCGCCTGGATGACAAAGCCTTGCGCGAACAACAGATCGCCGAACAGTTCGCCGCGCTTGACATCCTCGGCCGTGGCCAGCGCCCGACCGCTGAACGCGCCGCTGAGGCCGTATTGGATTTTCTGGAGATCCGCGCGACGTGATAGCCACCGTCAAAAGAGTATCCCCAGATGCACACGGATTGGCACAGATCGTCCGAGCGGTTGTTCGCCGTGCGCTAGCGCGACCACAATGAATGACGGCGTAAGGCGCCGTCGATATTCGACCTCATTTCGCTCAGTCGCCAACCACGATCTCGGACAATCTGTGCCAATCTGTGGCCAAACCTTACGCTCTATACGCTGCGCTCGGTCGGATGGTTTTCAGTCGACCAGGTCCAAGACCGTTTTCCCTGACCTTAAAGGATGGGCGCCGCCTTTCCAGACGAACCGGCCGGTCAAGCCTTCCGGCAGAACCAGTTGCGCCTGAAGCTTACCGCCATCACGAACATACTTCGCCTGGATCAATCCCTTGGGATGCGCGGCGGCGGCATCGACCTGCCTAAGCATTCCCAGGGCTGGGCGGATTTCGACGGTCCTGTAACCTGGCGAGGCAGGGCGGATGCCTGCGACGATCTCAATCAGGCCTGAAGTCGGATGCGCTGACCAGGCGTGGGTGTCCGACCGCGTCGGCTCGGCCTCTTCAGGCAAGGTAGTCAGGTTGAGCTTGAGCATATCGCGCCAGGTCTGCATCAGGTCGCCATAACGGTCGGCAAGGCCAACCTTGGTTTCAGCCTGCGCGATGTAGTAGCCCCAAATATAGGAGGCCTGGGTGACTCCATTTGCCGCGGTCAGTCCGTTAGCCGGGCGGATGCGTTGCAGGACCGCTTTCGCTTCGGCTTCCGGCACGACCTCGTAAAGGACAGCCAACGCATTGGCGTTCTGGCTGTAACGCGCTTTGTCGGGGGCATCCGCGATCAGCCCGTCGGCATTGCGGCACAGACTACGCACGGCCTTGCTCGCCGCATCGGCGTCCGCGGTATTACGCGCCTGCTGGGCTGGATCCCCCAGGGCACCCTCCAATTCAGCGGCCTGCTGCAGTGCGCCGATGAAGACCAGGGTGGTCAGGCAGGACTCGCCGTCTTTATCGTAGAAGGTCGCGGGGCGACCGTTCAGGCCGGGTGACCAGTCGATCCAGTCCCAGCCTGGCGGCGGCATGAGCAAGCCGCGCGAACCACGAAGCTTGCGGAACCGTTCGAGCACGATGCGCACACCGGGAAGCTGCGCCGCCGGCACGCTCTGGTCCGGATTGTAATAGTAGTAATCGTGGATCATGCCGATCCAGAGCAGCGAAAAGGATGGAATGATCTGCGACTGTGCGGAGGGATAACGGCTCTGGGTAAAGCCGTCCCGGACGATCGAGCGTCCGATCGCTGCAATGGCCTGTTCCGCCAGCCGGGCATCGCCCGATACGACGTATGAAATCAGCGCCTGTAGCCGCGTGTCCCCAACATATTGCAGCTGTTCCCAATAGGCCGTGTCCATATAGGTTTCGTGGGCGTCGATTTTCGCTGTGCGCCATCCTGCCTGCCAGATGGCATCTAGACCCGCGTCGTCCGAACGGAACCAGCCTTTTTGTTCGAATGGATATCCGGTCTCCATGACCTCCAGCCGGTCGAGCGTCAGCGGTGAATCTCCGGTGGTGATGGCGAGCGCCATATAGCGCCAGGTCCGCCACCACAAAGGCGCAAAGGTCCGTGTGTTGCCGCCATCGGCAATAAAGGTGTCGGTCAGGCCCAGCGCTTCGCGATCCTTGACCTCATTGCGATCGCCCTTCCTGAGATTTCTGTCGTAAAGTGCTTCGGCGTAGGTCACTCGGATCTCGGCGTCGCGTCCGCCCGATATGGTGAAGCGCGGATAGGCGGCGATCATCGTGCCGCGATCGATCAGGATGCGCGTACGCCGATTGGGAGGGATGCTTATGGGAAGAGTTTTGGCGCCCTTGAGATCGCTGCGTACCACCCTGCCGGCATCAACCGGCCGATAGGTTTGCGCGGGCAATGGATCGGGCGTCAGATGCCACGGTCCCACCGGGTTGTGCAGTGGATTTGCAATCCCTGACGGCGTGGCGTCGCGCCATTGGCCTTCGCCCGCCTGCCAGTCCCAACGCTTCGCGCGGCCGTCGATCCGTTCAGCGGGGCCGGCGGCGTAATAGCCGAACCATTTGTCGCCGATCTTCATCGGAACGGCCGACGCCGTATGTTCCGGCGCGATGGCGACCTGCCAGCCCTTTCCGGTATTGGCTTCGGCTTCGTGTGCTGTCCGGCCCTGGACGAAGAAACCGGTTTCGACGGTCATCTGCGCCATCGGGCGGACCTCACCGAAGTTCCACACCTCGGCCGCCAGTATATTCTCGCCGGGTTTCAGATAGGGTGCGATATCGAAAGTCGCATAGCGCCAAGCTTGTGGATCGGCTTGTGACGGCCCGGAACCAACGCGTCGGCCGTTTACGTAAAGTATGAAGCGATTGTCCGCGGAGACTTGAATCTCATAGATTTTTGGCGCTGCGGAAAGTTTCAGACTCTTACGGAAATGCAGAACGACAGGTCCCTGCGGCGGCGCATCCGGATGAGATACCCATTGCGCATCCCATGGCGCAAGGGCGCCGAAATCCTGAGCCACGGCGGTCCAGGGGGCGCAAAGCACGGCGACAACGACAAGCAAAACATTCCGGACGACGCGCATGATTTCGACCCTGTCTGTTTTTTTTTGCAGCATCAACCGCTTACCGCCAACAGTCAATCGGGCGCTTCGGACACAAAAAAGCCCGCTCGTGATGAGCGGGCTTTTCCGATTGAATGTTCGGCAATTAGCCGCGGGCCGACAGCGGCACGTAGTCGCGCTGCGCCGAACCGGTATAGAGCTGACGCGGGCGGCCGATCTTCTGCGACGGATCCTCGATCATTTCCTTCCACTGGGCGATCCAGCCAACCGTGCGCGCCAGGGCGAACAGCACGGTGAACATCGTCGTCGGGAAGCCCATGGCCGACAGGGTAATGCCCGAATAGAAGTCGACGTTCGGGAACAGCTTGCGCTCGACGAAATATTCGTCGTTCAGGGCGATCTGTTCCAGTTCCTTGGCGACCTGCAGCAGCGGATCGTTCGGATCGCCGACGGCCGCCAGAACTTCGTCGGCTGACTGCTTCATGACAGTCGCGCGCGGGTCGTAGTTCTTATAGACGCGGTGGCCGAAGCCCATCAGGCGGTACTTCTTGTCCTTCACGCCCTGGACGTAGTCCTTGATGTTTTCAGGCTTGCCGATTTCCTTCAGCATGTTCAGCGCCTCTTCGTTGGCGCCGCCGTGCGACGGGCCCCATAGGCAGGCGATGCCGGCGGCGATACAGGCGAACGGATTGGCGCCCGACGAGCCAGCCAGGCGGACCGTGGAGGTCGAGGCGTTCTGTTCGTGATCGGCGTGAAGGATGAAGATGCGATCCATCGCCTTGACCAGGACAGGGTCGACGACATAGTCCTCGGCCGGCACGGCGAAGCACATGCGCAGGAAGTTAGCCGAATAGCTGAGGTCGTTCTTCGGATAGACGAAGGGCTGGCCGACGCTGTACTTGAAGGCGCGGGCGGCGATGGTCGGCATCTTGGCAATCAGCCGGTGCGCCGAAATTTCACGCTGCTTCAGGTCATGGATGTCCAGGCTGTCGTGATAGAAGGCCGACAGGGCGCCGACAGCGCCAGTCATGATCGCCATCGGGTGCGCGTCGCGGCGGAAGCCCGAGAAGAAGCGGTCGAACTGCTCGTGCAGCATGGTGTGGCGCGTAATGTTGCGTTCGAAGTCTTCGAATTCCGCGGCATTCGGCAGTTCGCCGTGCAGCAGCAGGTAACAGGTTTCCAGGAAGCTCGACTTTTCGGCCAGCTGGCCGATCGGATAGCCGCGGTGCAGCAGCACGCCTGCATCGCCGTCGATAAAGGTGATCTTGCTTTCACAGCTGGCGGTCGAGGTAAAGCCCGGGTCGTAGGTGAATGCGTCGGTTGCCGCGTACAGCTTGCGGATATCGATAACGTCGGGTCCCAAAGTGCCCTTTTGGACCGGCAAATCGATTGCCTTGCCGCCGACATTCAGATTGGCAGAAGTATTCTGGGTCATGGTACGCTCACCCCTTGATGTTTGTGTGCGACGCAACCGAAATCGCGTTGCGACTGCTATATAAAGTCGCGGATCAAATGAAAAGAGCCGCGTTCAGACGATTAAGGGTTTCAGCCTGCCCAAGGCTTGTCAAAACCTTCGAAATGTCCGGCGCAGGCAGTCCTGGAGACAAGACCCCGCGCAGCGCCGGGCCGATTTTTCCAAAGCCAATCCCTTCATTTTCAACGAATTTCTTCAATCCGGCATCGGTAGCTTCGACACTCCAATCCGTCCACGCGCTCACAGTGTCGTGAAACCGCAACAGTCGTTGACGTGTTTCATCATTGAGCAGGTTTTTGGTTTTTTCGTCCAGTTCGTGCGGGCCTTTGGCGAGCGCGAACTGAACGGCTTCCGCAAGCTGGATCAGGGTTTGGGCGCGCTCCTTCACAAGGGGAAGAGTTCGGGCGAGAATCGCGCGGGTTTCCGCACTGTCCGCATCGACCTGGCCCTGGTGACGCAGCGTCTTGACCGTCAGCTCGACAAGCCGGTCCTCGTCACAGGAGCGAATCCAATGAGCATTGACCGAGCCAAGCTTGGCGAAATCAAGACGTGAAGGCGCGCGGTTTATGTCCTTGATATCAAACCACTCTATGGCCTGCGCATCGTCAAAAATCTCATCATCACCATGCGACCAGCCGAGACGCGCCAGATAGTTGCGCATGGCTTCGGGCAGGTAGCCTAGATCCTGATATTCACCGACGGCCTGGGCGCCGTGGCGCTTAGACAGCTTCGCGCCGTCTGGACCATGGATCAGCGGAATGTGCGCGAAGACCGGCACGTCCCAACCCAGCGCCATGTAGATCAGGCTCTGGCGGGCAGCATTATTGAGGTGATCGTCGCCGCGGATGACGTGGGTGATTCCCATGTCGTGGTCGTCGACCACTACGGCCAGATTATAGGTCGGCGTGCCGTCAGAGCGCAGCAGCACCAGGTCATCCATGTCCTTGGTGTTGAAGGTAACGTCGCCCTGCACGGCATCACGCACGATCAATGGCTCGTCGAGCGGGCCCTTGAAACGGATAACATGCGGTTCCTCGAGCTGCGCAGCCGTCGGCGTCTTGTCGCGCCACGGCGAGCGCAGGGCGTGGCCAGCCTCGCGTGCTTCTTCACGTGCGGCGTCCGTGTCCTCCGCCGACATGAAGCAGTGATAGGCGCGGCCGGCGGCCAGAAGGGCGTCGACGGCCTTTTTGTGATGCTTTTCGCGCGCAGCCTGAAAGACCACCGTGTCGTCGGGCTTCAGGCCCAGCCAGTCGAGACCTTCGAAAATGGCGTCGACGGCTTCGCGCGTCGAGCGTTCACGGTCGGTGTCCTCGACGCGGATAAGGAACTTGCCGCCGGTGTGGCGGGCATAGAGCCAGTTGAACAATGCCGTACGGGCGCCGCCGATATGCAAATATCCGGTCGGTGAAGGGGCGAAGCGGGTGACAACTTGCGAAGAAGCGTTAGGCATGTCAGTTCAAACACATGAAACGGGGGAAGAGCGATTTGGCGCTCCTTATAGCGGTCTTTGCCGTAAGCCCAAGCGTTTTTGACGGGGCAAGGCTTTGGGGGATTGGACGGCGAAATTGACGGATGTCTCGGCGTGGCGCCGTCGTCTCGTGGACGCAGCGTCGCGCCAGCGCGGCCGGCTGTTTCTATGGTTGCCCGTGGCATTCGGCTTCGGCGCCGCCGCGTATCTTTGCTTGCCAGTCGAACTGAACCTGTTGTGGTTTGTCGCCGCGGCATCGATATCCGGCGGGATCTGGTTTGTTTGCCGCCGTTATGGGGCGCGTCCATTGAGCGGACTGACGCTGGCGATATTCCTCATTTTTGCGGGAGCATTGGTCGGCAAGCTGCGGGCAGAGCAGGTGGGGGCGCCCGTGCTGCCATCCGATCGCAGCGAATACAATATGACAGCCGTGGTCGTGGATGTGGTGTCTGGTTCCGCTGAAGCACCGCGTCTGATGCTGGCGCCGGTCGTTATTCGTGGCGTGCCGCGCGAACGGCTGCCTTTGCGGCTAAGGGTCACGCTTCGCCCTGGCATGCTCGATGCCTGTGACATCAAGCCTGGCGATACGATTTCTGCCTTTGCCATTCTCAACCCGCCGCCATCGCCGCTCATACCCGGCGGCTACGACTTTGCCCGCAACGCCTATTTCCAGGGCGTGGGCGGCGTCGGATTTATTCCTGGACAGCCGCGTGTCCTGGCCGATCAGGATTATGGCTGGCGTCTCGAGGCGGCGACAGGGCTCAATCGCCTGCGCTGGAACCTCACGCGCAGCATTGTCGACGATATCAGGCCGGCCTATCGCGACGGCGCGGAACTCGGCGGCTTCGCTGCCGCCCTGGTGACCGGCCACCAAGCCTTCGTGCCGCAAGGCCTGATCGATGAGATGCGCGATTCCGGTCTGGCGCACATACTGTCGATCTCGGGCGTACACATGGCGGTCGTTGGCGCCTTCGTCTTCTTTGCGCTGCGGTGGTGCATGGCGACTGTGCCGTGGCTGGCCCTGCGGGTTCCGATAAAGAAGGTGGCCGCGGCCGTAAGCGTCGTCACTGTGGCGCTCTATCTCGCCATTTCCGGGACACCGGCGCCGGCCGTCCGCGCGGCCGTCGTGGCCTGGGTGGCCTTTGCCGCCATATTGCTCGATCGCCGTGCACTCAGTTTAAGAGCCCTGGCCATCGCGGCCTTCATTGTCATTCTCCTGACTCCGGAAGCTGTCATCCAGCCCGGTTTCCAAATGTCGTTCTGCGCGACCGCCGCGCTTCTGGCGATGAGCGAGGCGCACCAGCCCCCGATCCGGGAGATCAGCGTCCCCTGGTGGGTAAGGACTTTTCAGAAGACGGTGCAGGGCCTGTGGTTGTCGATCCTGTTGTCTCTGGTGGCGACGCTCGCCACGACGCCGTTTTCGATCGCATATTTCAATCGCTTTTCGGTGTACGGCCTGTTGTCCAATCTGTTCGAAGCGCCGATAACCACCTTTATCGTCATGCCGGGATTGGCGGTCGGCACCGTACTGAGTGAAACACCGATTGGTCCCATGGCGCTGCGGGTCGCCGCCGGCGGCTTGTGGCTGATCGCACGCGTTGCCGAGTGGACGGCCGGATTGAAGGGCGCAGTCATCACCTGGCCCGGCGCGCCAGACTTCGTGCTGGTCCTGTCCTTCATTGGACTGATCTGGGTATGTCTCATCCGCGGATGGGCGCGCTGGCTTGGCGTCGCGGCAGGGCTCGCCATTCTCTACTGGCCAAGACTGCCGGCGCCCGATGTCTGGATCGATCCGCAAGGTGGAAATGCCGCCATCCGTCATGGAAACCAGGCCTACCTGCTCAGGCCGAAGGTCCGACGCGTAGGCTACGATTACTGGTCGCGGCGCTATGGTTTCGGCACACTGAGCGAGGAAGGGCGTGACAAGGACTACGATTGCGCGGGCTACGCCTGCACGCCCTGGCCAGATGCTCGGTTGCGCGTCGGCTTCTGGTTCAGCAACAAGCCGCCGAACAGGCTGACCCTGACAACACTTTGTCTGAACAGCAACCTTGTCGTTTTGCGTAGTCCCGTCGGTGACTGGCCTGCGGACTGCTCAGGAGTCAACCGCATCAGTGCGGGCGACTTCCGCCGCCTGGGCGCCATCGAACTGACGCGGCGGGAGGGTGAATGGCATCTGAAGGCCGCCCAGCTATTACGCGGAGACCGCCCATGGACACGGCCCTCAGATGCGGAAGACAGCTACTGATGACGTCGCGCTCGATGCCATCAATTGCGCATTTCGATCGAGGCGATATCGTGCCGAAATGTGGTCCGGCACGTCGTTCTAGTGGTAGCGGCGCATCAAGCCGACCAGCTTGCCCTGGACAGCGACTTCGTCAGCATTATAAATGCGGGTCTTGTAGGCCGGGTTGGCGGCTTCGAGCGCGATCGACGCTCCCTTCTTACGCAGGCGCTTGAGCGTCGCTGTATCGCCTTCGACCAGAGCCACCACGATTTCACCCGACTGAGCGGTATCGGTCTTCTTGATGACGACATAGTCGCCATCGAGGATACCGGCGTTGATCATCGAATCGCCTTCGATTTCAAGCAGATAGTGTTCGCCCGCGCCCAACATGACCTCAGGTACGCGCAGCCGGTCACGCTCCTGGCCCATGGCCTCGATCGGCACGCCGGCCGCGATCTTACCCAACAGCGGCAGTTCGCGCGTATCGTCGTTTACGGGGCGCAGGGCGTCGGGCGGACGCTTGTTTTCAACCACTTGCGGCACAAAGTTCTGACGGCCGCGCGGCGGCGCGGATGTCGTCGCCTGGTCCGGCAACTTGATGACCTCGAGTGCACGGGCACGATGCGCCAGGCGGCGGATGAAGCCACGCTCTTCGAGTGCGGTGATAAGACGATGGATACCGGACTTGGACGCCAGGTCCAGCGCCTCTTTCATTTCATCGAAAGAAGGCGACACGCCGCCTTCCTTGATGCGTTCATGAATGAACATCAGGAGTTCGCGTTGTTTGGTCGTCAGCATGGTTTGAGCACCTGTCAGGTAGGACCTGTTATCGCGGCATGACACTATGCGGCGGTGAACAAGTCATGAACTTGTGCTCCGTGTTCTGTGTGTGTTCTCGTGAAATGTCAAGAGGCGAAGTTTTAGCCTGCAACCTTGAGCAGGGACGAGGTCGCCGCTTTTACGTCGGCCTGACGCATCAGGCTTTCACCGACAAGCATGGCGGTGGCGCCGGTGCTTTCCAGGCGGCTTACGTCCGCGACCGTGAAGATGCCGCTTTCCGCAACGAGAACGTGCTCCGGGCCGGTCATCTTCGACAACGCTTCCGTTGTCGACAAGCTGACGGTGAAATCTCTTAAATTTCTATTGTTTATTCCAATAAGCTTGGATTGGAGTTTGAGTGCGCGTTCCATTTCAACGGCGTCGTGGACTTCGACCAAGGCATCCATGCCATAGGCATGGGCGGCGGAAATGAGATCCGCGGCAAGCGAATCATCGATCATGGCCATGATCACAAGGATGGCGTCGGCGCCGAGGGCGCGCGATTCGGTCACCTGCCAGGTATCGACCAGGAACTCCTTTCGGATACAGGGCAGACTGACCACGCTCCGCGCCGCCTGAAAGTGGCTTTCGTGACCCATGAAGCTTGGCTTGTCGGTCAGGATCGACAGGCAACTGGCACCACCGGCTTCGTAGCATTTCGCCAGGAAAGAAGGATCGAAGTCTTCGCGAATCAGGCCCTTGGACGGGCTGGCCTTCTTGACCTCGGCGATCAGCGCCAGGCTGCCCGGGCGTTTGCCCGCGACCAGCGCCTTCATGAAACCGCGTGGCCTACCGACATCCGATATCTGGGCTTCCAGTTCGGCGAGCGTAACGCCCCTCCTGCGCTGGCTGACTTCTTCGCGCTTATAAGCGGCGATCGATTCCAGAATATCCATCAGAAGCCTTGCGTCGTTGCGATGAGTATGTCGAGCGCTTTGCGGGCATGGCCGTCATCGATGACCGTTTCGCCAAGCTCGATGCCTTCGCGCAGGGTTTCTGCCCGGCCCGCGACCAGAAACGCGGCGGCGGCATTCAGCAGAACGATATCGCGATAGGCGCTTTGTCGACCGTCGAGCAGCGCTTTCAGCTCCGCGGCGTTATGATCCGGCGTTCCTCCGGTAATGTCGGCCAGGGCTGCGCGCGGCAGGCCAACGGCCTCAGGCGTGATTCGGAACAGGCGTATCTTGCCGTCATGCCATTCGGCGACCTCGGTTTCGCCGGTCGTGGTCAACTCATCCAGACCGGAGCCGTGTACGGCCCATGCGCGCGTCGCACCCAGCGCGCCCAGAGCCTGGGCGATCGGCTCTACAAAGCGCGGCGAGGGGACGCCGACGACCTGACGGCGGGCACCGGCGGGATTGCTGAGCGGGCCCAGCAGGTTGAAGATGGTGCGGAAGCCCAGTTGCTGCCGGATAGGCGAGACGTGCTTCATGGCGCCGTGGTGCGATTGCGCGAACAGGAAGCAGATGCCGGCCTCGTCCAGGGCGCGGCGCTGCTGTTCCAGTGTCGCTTCGATATTGACGCCCAGCGCCGCCAGCACATCCGCCGTGCCAGACTTGGACGTAATCGCGCGGTTGCCGTGCTTGGCGACCTTGCAGCCTCCGCCGGCGGCGACAAAGCCAACGGCCGTCGATATATTCAGCGTGTGAAGGCCGTCGCCCCCCGTACCGCAGACGTCGATGACGTCGTAAGGGTGGTCGAGATGGATGGCGGCCTTGCGCATGGCGCGGGCGCAGGCGGCGATTTCACCGACGGTTTCGCCGCGCAGCTTGATGGCGGTCACGGCAGCAGCGACCTGTGCCGGCGTCGGTTCTCCGCGCAGGCAGGCGTCGAAGAAGGCTTCGGCGTCGTCGCCGTCAAGTGTCGCGCCGTCGGCAAGCCGCGTCAGCAAGGGTTTGAAAGCGTCAGACATAGATGTTCTGGCTCTTGATCCCAGCCAGTTCCAGGAAGTTGGCCAGCAGTTGATGCCCGCCTTCGGTCGCGATGGATTCGGGGTGGAACTGAACGCCGTGAATAGGCCGGGTCTTGTGCTGGACCCCCATAATCTCGCCGTCATCCGTCCATGCTGTTATTTCGAGGTCCGCCGGCAGGGTCTCGCGTTTGACGGCCAGCGAATGGTAACGCGTCGCTGTAAAAGGATTGGGTAAGTCTTTGAAAATACCCTTGTTGTTGTGGTGTATCTCGCTTGTCTTGCCGTGCATGAGGGCCTTGGCGCGTATGACGTCGCCGCCATAGGCCTGTCCGATCGACTGATGACCGAGGCAGACGCCGAGCACCGGCATGTCTTCGGGTGCGGCGCGCAATAACGGGAGGCAGATGCCGGCCTGGTCGGGGGCGCACGGGCCGGGTGACAGCAGAATGGCTTTAGGCGCCAGCGCAAGCGCGACCTGAACGCTCAGGGCGT
>CAMLLA010000105.1 GCA_946480525.1 uncultured Asticcacaulis sp.
CCGCCATCATGTTCGACAATCTTGTAGGTAACCGTAGTCATGGCAAATCTCCTTATTACTCAAGGGTACGCCGGCCCTTGCAGACTTGCGATGAGAGATAAGGCGCCAAAACATAACCAGGCAGCAAAGCGATTAATGCCCTATTCCCAGAACTCCGGCTGCTCGGGAATGCGGTTAAAGGCTATCTTGGCGCCGACAAAGCCGTGCATCTTCGTCCGCGGGCCGATCGTGACCGTGTCCTTGCCGAAGCGCTGGTTCAGGCCGTCGAGCGCACTCAGCAGCCGCATGTGACGACCATTCTCTTCGGCGTCCGGTGTCCAGCCGAACAGATCCGCCGGCTTGCCGGCCTCGAGCATATTCAGACAGGTAACGACAATCTGCTTCACGCGCGGCGTCGCCAGTTGCCGCATGCAGGTCTCCCACAACCCATCGGCGGCTTCCAAAAGCCGGAAGCTGTCGGCCGTCACGGCAAAGCGAGCCGACGCCTCGGCCCGGCCGTTGTCATTGCGTACATAGAGATGCAGGCTACCGCATTTGAAGCCCATGCGCCGCAACCGCGACCCGCACTTGGCGGTCAGACGCCGCGCCACGCCGCGGGCATGTTCAACCGGGCGCAGGTCCTTTGCCAGGACGTGGCCATGGGTAATGCTAGCGCGTTTTGTCTCTGTATCGGGGGGATCGGTGCCGTGGATGGCGTACCAGAAGTTTTCGCCCATGATGCCGCCCCACACCTGGCGCATCCGCGACGGGCTCATCTCCCACAGCTGGCGCACCTCGTGGACGCCCACCTTGTTGAGCCGCTTCAGCATCGAAGGCCCGATGCCGGCAAAATCGTCGAGCTTCAAGGTGAGGATCTCACCGGGCAACTGGTCCATACGCAGGACGGTCAGGCCCAGGGGCTTGCGCATATCTGCGGCCGTCTTGGCCAGCAGCCGCGAAGGCGCGATCCCGACCGACGCCGTCAGACATTCGCCGACATTCTCCAGTATCCGCCGTTGTATGCGGTGGCCGATGGCGATGGCGGCCGCCTCTCTCCGTTCGGGTCCCATCAGCTTGCAGGCGAATTCGTCGATCGAGCAGACCCGGTCGATCGGGATAACGTGGTCGATCTCGGCCAGGATACGATTGTGAACATCGACATAGCGGTCAGGCCGCGCCTCGACGATACGTAAGTCCGGAATGCGCGCCCTGGCATCCAGCACCTTCGTCCCGGTTTTGACGCCATAGGCCTTGGCCTGGTAGCTGGCGGCTATGGCCGAAGTGTAGTCCGACATGACCGGAACGACGATGGTCGGCCGGCCACGCAAGCGCGGATCATCCTGCTGCTCGACGCTGGCGAAGAAGGAGTTCATGTCGAGGTACAGCCAGCGCAACTGACCGCCGTCGTCCCATTGCCGTTCCCGATCCGTCGTCGCTGCCATGCCTTCGCGCCTTCTGCCGCGCCCGGAACATAACGAGAACTCATCTATGCGTCAAGCTACCCGCCTTCACCCATGTCCACGGTCCACACGACCGACTCCGCCGACCGTTCCGCCGGCCCATGAAAGACGGCCTCGACATTGTGGCCATCCGGATCAAGCAGGAAGGCGGCGTAGTAACCTGGGTGATACTCACGAAAACCGGGCGCGCCATTGTCGCGGCCGCCTGCGGCCAGACCCGCCTCATGGAAGCGATGCACGGTCTCCTTGTCGAAGGCCTGGAAGGCGAAATGGACCTTCGTCACATTGCCGTTGGTCGCCGGGCTGACATAGACCTCATCGAAGAAAAAGGCCTCATCGATTTTTTCGACCTCGATGGCCGGATTTACCGCCGCCAGAACGGCTCTGTAGAACCGCTCGCTGGCGGCCATGTCCTTGCTGTGAATTTCGACGTGATCGAGCAGACGTCCGCGATGAAACTGCATAAGAACCTCCTGTGGCTGCGGTCAGGGTAGTCACAGGCAAGCCATAAAAAGTCAGCATGGAGGTGCAGGTTGATCCTCTTATTTATTATTTATAAAATCAACACCTTGGCGCCATAATCCCGGCCTACCGTCGTGACCATGACATAAGAGGAACAGGCAAATGAAATCCGCATGGATCATGGCTGCCGTTCTGCTGGCCGTGCCCGCCTGCGCCCAGCAATCCAATCCGGCCCAGGGCTTTTCCGTCACAGTCACCGATGCACAGGACGGGCGCTTTACGCCAGCGCAGTATGCCTCCGGCCACGGCTGCAGCGGCGAGAACATTTCACCGGCCATCGCCTGGCATGGCGCGCCTGCCAACGCCAGGAGCTTTGCCGTGACCATCTTTGATCCGGATGGACCGGGCAACGGCTTCTGGCACTGGCTGGCCAGCGGCATTCCCGCGACCACAAAGGGGCTTGAAGCGGGGGTAAGCCACTCGCCCGCCCTGACGGCGCTGGGCGTGACCGAAGGAACGAACGGATTCGGCGCTTCGGGCTATGGCGGCCCGTGCCCGCCCCAAGGCCAGGACCACCGTTATGTCATTACCGTCTACGCGCTAAGCGCAGACTCGCTGAACCTTCCGCCGGCGGCCACGCCTCGGGAACTCGACGCCGCCATCAAGGCGGTCACTATCGCCCGGGCGGAGACGACGATTCGCGCGGCGCGATAACGGTTCGGTGTGGATTGCTGCACCTGCGACAATTCCACTTACTCACGGAATCAAATCAGCTATAAGCGGTGGATGTCAGAGTTAAACGCCCTCCCCAAACCCGCCGATAGCGAACTGGAAGCCGGTGCGGAACCGGGTTCTGGCCCGTGGACGCCGGAACAGGAGGAAGAGCGCAACGAACGGACCTTCTTCCGCGGACGCCTGCTGCGCACGATCCGGCACTTCGTCAAGGACAATGGCCCGCTGGCCGCAATGCTTGCGGTCGTATTCGTCAATCTGATCGGCTTCGGCATCCTCGTTCCGCTGATGCCGTTTTTTGCCACCAGCCTGAACGCCCAACCCTGGCAGGTCACGCTGATGTTCAGCGCCTACTTCCTGGGTCAGTTCTTCGCAGAACCCTATTTCGGCCGGCTTTCCGACCGGGTCGGGCGAAAACCTGTGCTGATCGTGACGACCGCCCTGTCCGTGGCATTCTATGCGGCACTGGCCTTTGCGCCCAATATCTGGGTCGCCATCGCCATTCGCTTCTTCAGCGGCGTCAGTTCCAGCAGCATGTCGACCATGCAGTCCTATGTATCGGATGTGTCGCGGCCGGATCAGCGCGCCGCTCGCATGAGCCTGATCGGCGCGGCCTTTTCGCTCGGCCTGGTCATTGGCCCCGCCGTCGCCGCGATCGTGCCGGGCGATCCTTTCCGGGCGCCGCTGATGACGGCCGCCGCCCTGTCGGCGGTCGCCTGCCTGGGCGTGGTCTTCTTCATCCGCGAAAGCCGTGAGCGCGTTCAGACGGCTCCGCCGCCCAACCTGCTCATCACCGCCCGGACGGCGTTTCGGGACCCGATTATCGTCCGTATCGTCCTGGCGACGATCTGCTACACCGGCGCCCTGACGGCGTTGGAATCGACCTTCGCCCTGTGGGCCCACGCCCAGTATAATTGGGGCAAGAAGGAACTCGGCGCCATCTTCCCGTTGATCGGCCTGACCGCCGTCATCATGCAGGTCGTCGTCATGCGCCCCCTGGTCCGGCGCTATGGCGAAACCCGGGTCCTGACCGCCGGCCTGTTCCTGTTCGGTTTGAGCTTCGCGCTCCAGGCCATCAACCGTTCGCAGCTGCTCATCCCGCCCATCGTCGTCCTCGGCACAGCCGGCCAATCAGTCATCTTTTCGTCGATCTGCGCCATCATTTCGCTGGCCGCGCCTCCGGACAAGGCCGGCGCCACTTTCGGGCTGAACATGGCGACCGGCGCCGTCGCCCGCATCTTTGGACCGATGATCGCCGGCTTCCTGTTCACGGCCTATGGGCCGAACGCGCCATTGTGGATGGGCTCGACCCTGACTATTGTGGCTGGGCTGCTTGCAATGCAGTCTGGGCGCGTGCAAAAACGCACTGCATGACCACTGCACTCCAGCCGATCTGGCTCCAGTTTCATCCTGACGCCGTGCCCGTCGGCCATACCCTGGCCGATAACGGCACGTGGAACCTGACGCGCTTCCACCTCCTGCCCGGTGGCCGCAACGCCGCGCTCAGCCGGCCGGAATACCGTTCGCTGATCGAACGCTTCAACAAGGTGACGACCGAGGTCCTGGGCGACGGCGAGCCCTTCTGGCTGATCGTGCCCGACCGCCATGCGCCTGACTGGGCGCGCGAATTTCCCGACCCGCTTGAGCGGGCGGGCTGGCGGCGGTTTCGCTCGCGTTACCGGCTGGTCTGGCAATGGGATTTTTTCAGCGCCCCGGATAATGTCGTCTACAAGATCGAAGCGGAGCAGCACACCTGGCGCCCGCGGTACTTCGACCGGCTGTTCCTCGACATCTATAATGAGAAGCTGGCGGACATCATCCTGATGAATGCCAGGACAGGCGCGGTCGTGGCTCCCTATGTCGCCGGCCTCTACGTCTCACAACCTACGCCGCAGGACCTGATCCAGCTGATCAGCCGTTATTACGGCTGGCTGCCCGTACCGGGACAAGGCCTTCTGCGCTTCGATCCGGCGCAGATGAAGGACACACGGTTTGAGCTGCCGAAATCGGCTGCTGCGGCTTTGCAGAAGTCACTCGGGAACTAAGGGGTTTGTCCACAGATTGCACAGATTAGCACAGATGGTCTGAGCAGGCGGACAAGGCAGCGCTTCACCAACTCTAGATCGGAATGATGCTTCCACCTAAAATCATTCCGATCTAAATCCCGACAGCGCAAAGCGCTGTCATCCAGGACGTCGCTTCGCACAACCCCATCCACGCGCACGGATCATCTGTACAATCTGTGTAATCTGTGGACAAACCTTACGCTCAAAGCCGCAAGCTTACAGTTTCAGCCTGATCCCCAGCTTGCTCAAGCCGCCCGCGATCCAGACGCAGATCAGCGCAAACCCCAGCGCCTTGGCCAATCCAATGCCGCCGGTCAGCAGACTATCCGGCAGGCCAAGCCCGAAGGCCACAAAGGCGGCATAGGCGAAATACGGGATGAGATAGCTCAGCAGCGTGTCGGTGCCCGCCGGTTTGACAAAGGCGAACCACAGTCCTTGTTTCGTCACATCCGCTATCCAGTAGATTGCCGTAAAGGCGATGAGCGTCAGGGCACTGCACAGGAACAGCCAAGCCGGCGTCGCGCCGAGCTTGGAGAGCCCCCAAGCCGGACGCGTCACGGCGTAGAGCGCGATCAACCCTACCGTAATGACGCCAAACACAACCGTCATGCGGAGATTCTCCCCCCTGGGCTGCCAGAGCTGGAACAGGCGGCCGATGACCGCGCCGCCCATGACGAGGGCCGCCAGGGTACCGCCGATCAGCGGCTCGGGGATGACATGCAGCGCCTCCGGCACCAGCCCGGCCGCCCAGGCCAGGCTGATGCCGGTATAGAACAGCCATCCCGCCACCAACCCGGCAAGATGACTGCGCGCCAGCACTGTCACCAGCGCGGCGCCAAGATAGGCCCAGCCTATCAAGCCCAGAATGCCCCACCATTGCGGCCCGAAGAGGACATCACCGTCTCCGCCGCGATACACAAACGCCATAATTGCCAACGCCGCGATACCCAGCAGCTTCAGTCCCCGCTGGGGCCAGACGGACATCGATTTCGGATAGCTGTTCCAGATAAGAACGAACGAGATACAGCTCAACGTATTCCACGCCCCGCGCGTCAGTCCCGTGGCATCGCTGTTGATCGTCTCGCCATTGACCAGGAAGACGCCCATGACCAGAAGGGCCAGCGACCGGCCAAGCACGTGCAGGATCAGCTTGCCCGTGTCCTCACCCTTCCGCCGCCGGGCGTCGATGGCGAACGGCAGGGACAGACCGACGATAAACAGGAAGGCCGGAAAGACCGTGTCCGCCAGTCCCATACCGTCGACGCCGGCTTCGACGTGGCCCAGCCACGCCGGTATGTCCTTCAGCGACCACAGGTCGTTGACGAAGATCATCAGCACCACGGTAAGAGCGCGCAAGACGTCTATCGCGCCGACGCGCGCCGGATTTTCCGTAATTGGTGTGGATTCGGTATTGTCCATGGCATAACCAATAACTGAGTTTTCCGATTTGTCGAATCCGCTGCCTTTTCGGAATCTGGCTTGCCACCCTCACGCTTTTCCTGTAACAGCCGCCGTTCTCATAACCGGCCGGGCTCATGGCATGCCTTGGCAGGTTTCGCTCTATATAGAGGACGGTTCGCAAGAACCGCTGAAAAATGCCCAAACTGAAGACCAAGTCGGGCGCCAAAAAGCGCTTCCGCATTACTGCCTCTGGCAAGGTGAAGGCCGGCGTCGCCGGTAAGCGTCACCGTTTGATCTCGCACAACGCAAAGTACATCCGTACGAACCGCGGCACCGTGGTTCTGTCGGATGCCGATGCGAAGAAGATCAAATCCTACATGCCGTACGCGTAAGGGAGCACTGACACATGGCCCGCGTTAAAAGAGGCGTCGTTTCTCACGCCCGTCACAAGAAGGTCCTGAAGCTCGCCAAGGGTTTCTATGGCCGCCGCAAGAACACCATCCGCACCGCGAAGGCGGCCGTCGACAAGGCCGGCCAATACGCCTATCGCGACCGCCGCAACAAGAAGCGTAACTTCCGCGCCCTGTGGATCCAACGCATCAACGCTGCTGCGCGCCTGGAAGGCTTCACCTACTCGCAGTTCATCCACGGCCTGAACGTGGCCGGCATCGATATGGACCGCAAGGTTCTGTCCGACGTCGCCATGAACGATGCCGCTGGCTTCAGCGCCATCGCTGCAAAGGTCCGTACGGCCCTGGCTGCGTAATTCCTTTTTGGAATTGAAAATACGAGCCCCGCTTCAGCTTTGAGGCGGGGCTTTTTCGTTGCCGAAAAACTGTTACGATAGGGGAATAGAAATCGGGGATAGGGGAGTTTCCGATGACCGACCGCCGCCAGTTCTTAAGCGCCGCCCTTGCCGCCTCGCTCGGCGGACTGCCGCCGGCCATCGCCCGCGCGCTCGACATCCCCGCCCGCGTCCGTACCGGCACCATCAGCGACGTCGAGCATGTGGTCATCCTGATGCAGGAGAACCGCAGCTTCGACCACTATTTCGGTACGATGAACGGCGTGCAGGGCTTCGGCGACCGCTTCGCCATTCCCGCGCCCGACAGAAACCGCACCGTCTTCGCCCAGCCGCGCGAAGACAAGCTGGAGTGGCTGATCGCGCCCTTCCATCTCAATACGGCCAAGGACTTCCGGCTGATGCGCGTCGCCGGCACGCCGCACAGTTTCAAGGACGCTCAGGATGCGTGGGATCATGGCCGCATGGGCAGATGGCCCGACGCCAAGCACAACCACTCCATGGGCTATTTCAGCCGCGCGGACCTGCCGTTCCAATACGCCCTGGCCGAAGCCTTTACGCTGTGCGACGCGTATTTCTGCGCCATGCATGCCGGCACCAATCCCAATCGTGTCTTCCACTGGACCGGCACAAATACCGGTTTAAACGGTCCCGTCACCGACAACGGCTATGACTCATTGGGCGCCGATCCCAAGAGCCACGGCGGCTATGACTGGACGACCTATCCAGAGCGCCTGAGCGGCGCCGGCATCGACTGGCAGCTCTATCAGGACATGAAGGACAACTTCACCGACAACCCTCTGGTCGGCTTCAAGACCTATCGCGCCGCCGAAAAGGCGTCGTCCGAAAAGCTCATGGACCTGGCGCGCCGGTCGATCCGCACGCGCGACGTCGACACGCTGAAAGAGGACGTGCTGGCAAACAAACTGCCGCAGGTATCGTGGATCGTCGGCACCGCTGAAGGGTCCGAGCACCCATCGACGTCGTCACCCGCCCAAGGCGCTGACTATACGGCCAGGGTGCTCGATGCCCTGACGGCCAATCCCGAGGTTTGGGCGAAGACCGTCCTGCTCATCAATTTCGATGAGAATGACGGCTACTTCGACCATGTGCCGCCGCCCGCCCCGCCGTCGATCGGCGAAGACGGAAAGCCACTGGGTTTCGCCGAAGGCGCTGAGACCGAATATCACCAGGGCGACGGCAAGTACAAAAACCGCCCCTACGGTCTGGGGCCGCGTGTGCCGATGTATGTCGTCTCGCCGTGGTCGAAGGGTGGCTATATCGCGTCCGAAGTCTTCGACCACACCTCGGTCATCCGCTTCCTCGAAACGCGTTTCGGTGTCCAGGAACCGAACATCTCGGCCTGGCGGCGGGCCGTCTGCGGCGACCTGACCTCGTGTTTCGATTTCAGGACGCCGAACGACCAGCCCTTCTTCGCGCATTTGCCAAAGACTGCTGATCTGGCCCATAAGGCGCGCGAGCTGGCCGGCGAGACCAAGCCGAAGACGCCCGGTACCCTCGTCGCCCCGATCCAGGAAAAGGGCCAGCGGCCGCGCCGCGCAACGCCTTACCCGATCGACTGCGATCTTCGCGCCAAAGGCGGGCTGTATCTAAGGATGATCAACTGGGAACAAAGCAGTCGTGCGGCTGTGTTCCATGTCTATGATGTCAAACGGCCCAATGCTGTCCCCGCGCGTTACACCGTTCCCGCCGGGCAGGAATTGTTCCATGATGTGACGAAGACCGGGTTCGATCTCTGGGTGGTCGGCCCAAACGGCTTCTATCGCCGCTTCACGGGAACCACCTGCCCCTTCTTTGCGTTTGTCGACGAGCGCGGGCTGGTGGTGAAATCCGAATTACAGGGGTCGGCCGTCGATATCGAATGCGTCGACAATGCCTATGGTTACCCTGAATTCAACCTGGCCTATGACGACCTTCGCACGGGTGAAGCCATTCGTGCGGATGTCCTGGCGAAGAGCGACGGCTGGTACGACTTCACGCTGCGTGGCGGTGGGCTGGAACTCCGCCTGGCCGGTCACATCGAGAATGGCGAGCCATCCCTCTCCGATCCGGCAGCCTTCGGCGCGGCGAGGCTGAAGCTGTAGAGCACTTTCCCCTTTAAACGCCGGGCGCTTTGCCCTAAATGAGCGCACTCACCTTTGAAGTGCCATCATGACCGAATACGATACCCTGTCCGCCGAAATCACGGCCGAAATCGCTTCCGCTTCCGACCTCGCGGCGCTAGACGCCGTGCGCGTCTCGGCGCTGGGCAAGACCGGCCGCATCTCGGGCCTGCTCAAGACCCTCGGCACCCTTCCCCCGGAAGAGCGCAAGTCCACCGGCGCCGCCATCAACGCCGTCCGCGATCAGATCCAGGCCGTGCTCGACGCCAGGAAGGGCGAGCTCGAAGCCGCCCACCTGGCCGCCCGCCTGTCGGCCGAGCGCATCGACCTCAGCCTGCCGTCGGCGCCCCGCGCCAAGGGCGGCGTGCACCCGACGCTCCAGGTCATGGACGAGATGGTCGCCATCTTCGCCGACATGGGCTTCGAAGTCGCCGAAGGTCCGGACATCGAAGACGATTTCCATAACTTCACCGCGCTGAACTTCCCCGAGAAGCACCCGGCGCGCGAGATGCACGACACCTTCTTCTTCAATCCGGATGAGAATGGTGTGCGCAAGCTGCTGCGCACCCACACCTCGCCGGTCCAGATCCGCTCGATGATCTCGGGCAAGCCGCCCTTCCGCCTGATCGTGCCGGGGCGCGTCTTCCGCTGCGACTCGGACCAGACGCACACGCCGATGTTCCACCAGATTGAAGGCCTGGTCATCGACAAGGGCGCCCATATGGGCCACCTGAAGTGGGTGCTCGAAACCTTCATTTCCCGTTTCTTTGAAACGAATGAAGTCGTCACCCAGTTCCGCCCGCATCACTTCCCATTCACCGAGCCCTCGGCCGAAATGGACGTGCGCTGCTCGTGGGAAAAGGGCGAACTCAAGGTCGGCCAGGGCGACTCGTGGCTGGAAATCCTCGGCTGCGGCATGGTCCATCCGAACGTGCTCAAGGCCTGCGGCGTCGATCCGGACGAATGGCAGGGTTTTGCCTGGGGCATGGGCGTCGACCGCCTGGCCATGCTGAAGTACGGTGTGCCGGACCTGCGCGACATGTTCGCCGCCGATACACGCTGGCTTTCGCACTATGGCTTTAGCGCCTTTGCCGCGCCGAACAGCGCCAGCGGCCTTTCGTAAGACAAGGGGCCTCAGGCCCCTTGACCCCGAAACATTTCATCGAAATTCCGAATATGAAATTCTCTCTCTCCTGGCTTAAAGACCACCTCAACACCTCGGCCGACATCAATGAAGTCGCCGCCGCCATGACCATGGCTGGCCTTGAGGTCGAGGAAATCCACGACCCGGCCAAGGCGCTCAAGCCCTTTTCGGTCGCCAAGGTTATCGAAGCCGCCCGCCACCCGAACGCCGACAAGCTGCAGGTCCTGCAGGTCGATACGGTCGACGGCCGCAAGGAAATCGTCTGTGGCGCCCCCAATGCCCGCGCCGGCATGACGACCATCTATGCCCCGATCGGCGCCTATGTGCCGGGCCTTGGCGTCACGCTCGTCGAAAAGCCCGTCCGCGGCGTCGTCTCCAACGGCATGATGTGTTCCGGCGCCGAGCTGGAACTCGACAGCGATGCCGACGGCATACTCGACCTTTCCGATAATCTGGAAGTGGGAACGCCCGCCGCCGAGGTCTTCGGCGCCGAACCGGTCATCGATTTCGAAGTCACCCCTAACCGTCCCGACTGGCTGGGCGTACACGGCATTGCCCGCGACCTGGCCGCCGCCGGCCTCGGTACCTTCGAAGAGAAGGCCATTACCCCGGTCAAGGGCGCCTTCCCGTGCCCGATCACGGTCAAGGCCGACGGCGACGCCTGCGCCATCTTCTCGGGCCGCGTCATCCGTGGCGTCAAGAACGGCCCGTCGCCGAAGTGGCTCCAGGACAAGCTGAAGGCCATTGGCTTAAAGCCGATCTCGACCCTGGTCGACATCACCAACTATATCTCGTTCGACCGCGCC
>CAMLLA010000106.1 GCA_946480525.1 uncultured Asticcacaulis sp.
GCCGCCTGCCCTACACCATCTATCGCGATGTGAAGGACCTGCCGGCCTTCGGCGACTATAGCATGGCCAACCGCACCTATCGCTACTTCAGGGGCGACGTGCTGCACCCGTTCGGCAAGGGCCTGAGTTACACGACCTTTGCCTACGAGACACCGGTCCTGTCGGCCGCTTCGATCAAGGCCGGTCAACCGCTCACCGTCACCACCACCGTGCGCAACAACGGAACGCGTGATGGCGATGAGGTGGTGCAGCTCTATGTCTCGAAGCCCGCCCTCAAAGGCGCGCCGCATGCGAAGCACGCCTTGGCCGGGTTTGAGCGCGTTCATCTCAAGGCCGGTGAAAGCCGCCACGTTACGATGACGCTCGATGCCCGCGCCTTGAGCACAGTCGACGGCAATGGCGTGCGCAAGGTTCGCCCGGGCGCCTACACGGTCCATATCGGCGGCGGCCAGCCGGGTCATACAGCGACGGTCAAAGCCACTTTGAAAGTGTCGGGCTCGGCTTCGGTACCGAAGTAGCCCCTCACCGTAGCCCTCTCCCCGGCCTCGCCGGCAGGCAAAACGGGGAAAGGGGATTGAATTACTCGTGCCGCAACGCCTTCCCCGGTTCCGTCGAAGCGCTCGCTAAAGCCAATCCGCCCACTGTCAGCAAGGCAATCGTCATCGCTACAAGCGTCGCCGCCACAAAGATCAGCGGATCGAGCGCCACAGCGTCATCGAACTGCGACAGCCACTGCTTAAGCGCATACCACGCCAAAGGCCAGGCGATCAGGTTGGCCAGCAGGACCGGCCGCAGGAACTGCCCGACCAGCAGTCCCACCACCTTGCCGCTCGATGCCCCCAGCACCTTGCGCAGGCCGATTTCCCGGGCGCGGCGTGAGGTATTGAACGCCGCCATGCCATAGAGACCGATACAGCCGATCAGGGCCGCCACGCCGGCGCCAATGCTGAACAGGTTCGACCGGTTGCGGTCGGGCTTGTAATATTCTTCGATATTGGCGACGCCGGACACAACCTTGAACGGAACTTCAGGGGCAATCGACTTCCACGCCCGCTCCATCCGCTGGCGCATGATCGGCTCGGGCACGCCGACATAGCGTAGCCCGGTAATGGCGTGATTATGCGGATGCAGGTCCATCAGATAGACCATCGGCGCAACCTTGTCCTTGGGCGAACGGAAACGCATGTCCTCGATGACGCCGGCGACACGAGCCTTGTAGTTGTCGAAATCCAGCACCTGGTCCACGGCGTCCTGCGGCGACTTGAAGCCGATCAGATTCGAAGCGGTGCGATTAATAATGATATTTGCGATTTCGCCCGTCGGCGGATCCTGCTGTTCGCCATCCACCCAACGGATATAGACGTCCTCCCCCCGCGATGGATCAAGCATACGGCCGGCAATCACGGTTCCGCCATAGGTTTTGAAATAGTCCGGACCAACAAAGGCGTAGCTGGAGGACGGCCGGCGCCCGACATTCCCCGCCCGCGACAGGTCGGTATTGTTGGTCACGGAATTGTCGCCCGGCGCGGTGTTCGAGGCCGTAACGGCAATCACGCCCGGCAGGTTGCGGAAGGCGGCCCATATCGCTTCGCGCTGGGCGTTGGAGATGGCCGGATCGTAGGTCGAATCGGAAATCATCAGACCTTCCCGTTTAAATCCGACATCGGCAGTCTTCATGTGATTGAGCTGGCTGAGGAAGCCCGCCCCCATGATGAAGAAGGCGATGACGATGGCAAATTGCAGGACGACCAGAACCTCACGCAAACGGATAGCCATACGTCCACCCGCCGGCGTCCGCGAAGACGCCAGCACTTGGGCCGGCTTGAAGCCCGAAAGGACAAACGCCGGATAAAGCCCCGCCAGCAGGCCCACCAGGACGATGAACGCACCGGCCACCGTCAGGGCGACCGCTTCGCCGGCATAGTCGAGTGTCAGTTTCAAATCGCCGAAGCTGTTGATATGCGGCAGGCTCAGCTCGACGATGCTGAGGCCGGTAAGGGCGGCGATAATGGTCGTCAGCAAGGCTTCTAACAGGAATTGCGCCCGCAGCGACCCTTGGGTGGCCCCCAGGGTCTTGCGCACCGCCACCTCCTTGGCGCGCATGCCGGCGCGGGCGGTAGCGAGGTTGATGTAGTTGATGGCGGCGATCAGGAAGGCCAGGATACCAACGATACCCAGCACATAAACAGCCGTACGCGTCTTTTCATCCTCAAGATGCAACTCGGTGATTGGCGTCACGATGCTCCTGAGGACATGGCTTGGCTTATCGTCGCCGAACTGGCCGGCGGCATGACGGTCCAGAAAGGCCGGGAAGCGCGCGTTCATCTCCGCAGCCTGTTTCGGCGTGTTCAAGACCAGCACGGTTTGCAGGCGCTGCGAGCCGTAACGTTCCCAGCCATTTGTGCGGGCGATCATCGAACGGTTGATCAGGCGGACAAAGTCGAACTCATAGGCGGTTGTATCCGGGCGCGCCTTGAGGACCGCGCTGATGCGATAGTCGTGCGTGCCTTCCTCGTCGGTTAATCGGACGACCTTGCCAATCAGGGCACCTGGCGCCTGGCCGGGGAAGTATTTGTCGGCCATGACTTTTGAGATGACGACATTGGCAGGTGACGCCAGGGCCGCAGTCTTGCTGCCGGCCAGAAGCGGCAGGTTGAAGACCTTGAAGAAGTCCGGATCGACCAGATGTGTCGTCTCCTGCGTGCTGTTCGCTCCGACGTGGACGGTAACATTGTGATCCCAGACCCGGGTGCCGACCTGCCGGGCATTTTCGGCCTTGATGTCGTCCAGCATGCCACCATTGGTCCATGGCTCAGGGTCCGTGCGGATCGATGAAAACTTCCAGGCGTTTTCCACGACGTAGATTTTGGAGGCGTTCGGCAGCCACTGCTCGAACGTCGTCTCGAAACGGAAGAACAGCCCCAGCGTGATAAAGACAGCTATGCCGAAGCTCAGGCCCAGCAGGTTCAGCAGGGCGTAGAGCGGATGGCGCGTAAACGAGCGATAGAAGGCGGTGAAGGTTGAACGCAGCATCACATCACCTGCGCGACTGATGCGACCAGCTGGCCGTCGAGGATGTCGACCTGGCGCGTCGCCTGGTCGGCGTGTGACTGCGAGTGGGTCACCATGATAATGGTCGCGCCGCCCTTGTTCAGGCTTTTCAGGATGTCCATGACCTGGGCGCCGTTTTCCGTGTCGAGATTGCCGGTCGGTTCGTCCGCCAGGATCAGGTCGGGCTGGCCGACAATGGCGCGAGCGATGGCGGCGCGCTGCTGCTGGCCGCCCGACAGCTGATGCGGAAAGTGACGGGCGCGGTGGGCGATGCCGACCTTGTCCATCGCGCCTTCGATCGCCTGGCGGCGCGAACCCTTGCGGCCTTCGCGATAGAGCAGGCCCAGCTCGATATTCTCATAGATGGTCAGGTCATCGACCAGGTTGAAGCTCTGGAAGATGAAGCCGAGATGGCGGGCGCGGTGCTTCGCCAGATTCTTTTCGCTCATCTTCGCCAGGTCGTGGGACTTTCCATCCTCATTGGCGAAGAGATAGGCGCCCGAAGTCGGCCGGTCGATTGTTCCCAGCACATTCAGCAAGGTGGACTTGCCGCAGCCCGACGGACCCATGATGGCGACGAATTCCCCGCGCTTGATGGTCAGGGAAATGTTGTGCAGCGCCGTCGTTTCGACATCGTCCGAACGGTAAAGGCGGGTAATTTTTTGCAGGTCGATCAAGGTGTCGGTCATTGGCTTGCACTTTTCTTCAGACGCAGATGTTGCGCTTTTTGATAGCTGGATGTGCCGGCGACGATTATGCGCTCACCAGGCTTGAGGCCGCTCAGGACCTCGACATATTCGGGATTGCGGCGTCCGATGGTGACGGCCCGGCGCGAAGCCTTGTCGCCTTTGGCGTCAAGAACGAAGACCGAGGTGCCGTTGCTGTCGGACACCCAGCTGCCGGAAGGCGCAAGCGTCGCCACCTCACCGCCTGCGCTCATCTGCAGACGGATATCGGCGGCCTCGCCACGCTTCAGATCCGATGGCACGGCGGAGTCGAACTCTAGCTCGACGGTAACGCGGCCATTGGTCACCTGCGGAAAGACCTTGCTGACATGGACATTGACCGTCTGCTCGTGCAGGCGGGCCTGGGCCTTCAGGCCGGTTGAGAGGCGTTGCAGGTAATATTCGTCGACCTGGGCCCGCAGTTTATAGGTGCCTTCGGAGTCAACCTGGCCAAGCGCCAGACCTTGTGTCACCGCCTGGCCGGGCTTCAGGTCGAAGCCGGTCAGCCGGCCGGCGGTCGGTGCGGCGACGGTAAGCGCCGTCAGACCTTTGCGCACTTCGGTCAGCGAATGACGCAGGTCGTCTGCACTGGCGATGATTTGCTGGCGTTGCGACTGATAAAACGCGGTCTCCTGGTTCTCGCTGGTCTTCAATGCCGCCAAGCGCGAGCGCTGATAGCTGACCTCGTCGGCGTAGATTTTGAGCGCGGCGTCGTTGATGACGCCCTGGTCGCGCAAGGTGCTGCGCCGGGCCAGCTCCTGTTCGGCCTTGTGCAGCGCATAGGCGACGTCCGCACGCGTCTGTTCGCGCGCCTGTGCCTGGGTTTGCAGGTTCATCAACTGGCTGGTGCTGTCGGAAAGGCGCGCCGAAATATCGGCTTCGCGCGTCGACACCTCGAGCGTCAGCGACGGGTTGGACAGCCGCGCCAGGGGCTGACCGGCCGCCACCATGACGCCGTCATCGGCCGCCACGCTTTCGACGCGGCCGGCGGCCTCAGCCGTGATGAAGACGGTGACCAATGGTACGACTTCAGCGCGCAAGGGCACATAATCCTGATAAGCGGCCCGGACGACCTCACGGGCATCGAGATTGACCGCATTCACATCGACCGTATTCGACGCCGGACGCAGCAGGAACAGAGTCAGGCTGATGGCGCTGACCGCTGCCACCACCGCCCCGATCTGGAACGGCCGTTTGCGATACCACGGCCGGGTCAGCGTACGGTCCATCTTGCGGATAGGGGTATTTGTTGAGGAGGCATCGGGCATGGTAAGAAGCTAACACGGCTTTTTCAATAGACATAAATTATTCATTTCATTTGACTTTTGGCCAAAAAGCGGTGAAATTCCCAAGCTTCTCACCCCTCCAACTGTCCGTTTTCGAACATGAGCGATGCGCCCGAAGTCAGTGAAAAACGGCCTCCCGTCCGGGCCTTTTTTCTGGATGACGACGCCGACGTGCTGGCGTCGGCTGAGCTCGTCCTGATGCGTCACGGCTTCACCCTGGCGACGGCCCAGACCCCCGAAGCGGCGCGCGACTATCTCGACCGCGAGCCCATCGACGTCCTGCTGCTCGACCTCAACTACCGACGCGGCGACACCTCGGGCGAAGCCGGCCTCGCCTTTCTGAAGGAACGCATGGAGGCGACGCCGCATCTGCCTGTCGTCATCGTCACCGGTCACAGCGGCATGAACATCGCCATCCAGGCCATGCGCATGGGAGCACAGGATTTCGTCGTCAAGCCGTGGAACAATGAGCGCTTCATTGCATCGATCCGCGCCGCGATGGAGGCGCCGCGCCGCGCGCCTGCCCCGCCGCAGGACCTTAACCTCGAACGCTCCGAACGCGAGCTGATCAAGGCGGCGCTCGACCGTCATCAGTTCAACATCTCTCATGCCGCCAGGGACCTGGGCCTGACCCGGGCGGCGCTTTACCGGCGCATGGAAAAACATGGACTATAGACGTCTGGCATTGGCGCTTGCGGCGCAGCTCGGCGTATTCGCGGCCGGCGCCCTGGCATGGCTGGCCTTTACACGCGGCCTTTATGCCAGCGCCATCCTTTGCGCGCTGTCCGGCGTGGTGCTGGCCAGTCTCGGCCTGACGACGACCGCCTTCCGTATCGGCCGCGACCTGTTGAAACGCGCCGCCCAGCCCGGCGCCATCTTTACTTCCGAACTCAGCCGCAGGCGTCTGCAGGTCCTGCTCGACCAGACGCCGTCACCCCTGTTGCTTCAGCCGGAAAGCGGCCAGCTTATTGCTGTCAACCGCGCTGCCCGAAACCTGTTCGACGTCTCCTATGCCCTGCCGGTGACGGCGCGGCGGCAGTTGCTGGGTGAAGCGGAAGGATTGGCCACCCTGCCCGGCCACATCAAGTGGAAAGGCGGGACCTATGCCGTTCATCTCGCCGAAATGGAGGAGGAAGACCGGTCGTCGCACCTGGCGGTCCTGACAGATATTTCGGGCGACGTCCGTGCCGCGGAAGCCACCGCGCTGCGCGACCTCCTGCGCGTTCTGAACCATGAGCTGATGAATGCGCTTACTCCGGTGGCGTCAATGAGCAAGAGCGCGCTCGACTTGCTGGGCGACGACACTCCGGAATCGCGCGCCCTGGCGGTCAAGGCCCTGGAACGCGTCGTCGCGCGCACCGAAAACCTGTCGGGCTTTATCAATGCATATCGCGCCATGACGCGTTTGCCGCCTCCGGTCCTGCGCCCTGTGCGTCTCGATGACTGGCTGGATGTCGCCGCCGAAAGCTTTGAAGCGCAGTGGGGCGAGAATGTCCGCCTGGACCACAGGTTGTCGGATGGCGACCTCTGCGCCATGATGGACGAAGACCAGATGTGGCTGTGCGTCGGCAACCTGCTCAATAATGGCGCCCAGGCTGCGCTGGAAAAAGCTGAGATGGACACTACCCGTTCGCCGGCCGTCCGGCTGCATGTTCACGGCGACGGCGAGGGCGTCACCGTCCATGTCGAAGATTCGGGCAAGGGCATTGCCGCCGACCAGGCCGACCAGGTCTTTCTGCCCTTCTACACCACCAAGGCGACCGGAACGGGCGTGGGTCTCAGCCTGGCTCGCCAAATCGTCCAGGGCCATGGCAGCACCCTGTCGCTATTGCCGCCGGCGCCCGGCAATGCCGATCGCCTGGGCGGTGCCTGCTTCGCCTTCCGTCTGCGCGCAATCCACTGAATCAATCAATGTTGCACACAGGTGTTGACTCTTAATCGTTAATGGAACAAAATAAGAACATGAGGCTTTTGGGGGCCTGCAAACACTGGGAACACCGCCATGATGTTCGATGCGAAACTCTGGATGAAGACGTGGAAGTGTCCGCCGCAGGTCAAGGACCTGCCGCGTGACGGCCATATCGATGTCACCTGCCGGTCGTGCCGGTCACAGTGGAAGGTTACGGTCCGTTCGCTGATCGAAGACAAGCGGCTGGGCGCGCAATATCTCGATCTGGTCGAGTGGGAAACGCGCTGCCAGGATAAGGCCTGCGGTGGTATGGTGCGCTTTGCCGTTCCGGGCGAAGATGAGGACGAATACGATCTTTTAGTGGCCGCGTAGCTTCCGTCTTGCGCTCGCTCCGCTCCGGTGCAACATCTTCGCCGAGACTCTGCGGGAGACTGGCATGGCCGAAGGTGAAGCGCTGATTTCGATCCGGGAGCGGCTGCTGAAGGAACGCGATGCGCTGCTCGACCTGTCGGCACGCAACCGTCTTCTCAATACGCCGCTGCGCACAAAGAACAATCGCGCCATCGAAATCATCGATGAAAAGGCGGCCGAAGTCTTTGCCTCTTTAAGCGCCGGCAAGGCGATGACCTTTCTGCCCGGCCTGGGCGAGGAAGACGATACGGCAGAACCGAGCCTGCCCCAGCCCGATGAAGCGCCCGATGCCGATGGCAAGGCCGCGCGCCATACCGACCTGAAACTGCAAACGCGCCTGAGTTCCGAAGGCCTGCAAAAACGCCTGTTCGACATCTGGTACGATGCCCAGACGCTGGAACAGGAACAGGGCGTCAACATCCTCTATCTGGCTCTGGGCCTGCTGCGCTGGTACGACGCCGATGCATCCGACACGCCGCGCCATGCGCCTCTGGTACTGCTGCCGGTCAGGCTGGAACGAACCAGCGCCGCCGACAAGTTCCGCCTGAAGGGCCGGGACGAACCCCCTTCGCCAAACCTGACGCTCCAGGCCAAGATGAAGGCCGAGTTCGGGCTCGTAGTCGAAGATTTTCCGGATGAGGACGAGGTCGATCTCAACGCCTATGCTGCGCGCGTGGCCGGGACGGTTGCCGGGCAAAAGCGCTGGGAGGTCCTGCCCGACGCCATGGTGCTGGGCTTCTTCTCATTCGCCAAGTTCCTGATGTATCGCGATCTCGATCCGGAAACCTGGGGTAAGACAGATACCCCGATCGAGAATGCCGAGCTGATCAAGGCCATTCTGCGCGACGGATTCGAGGAGAGCGAGCCGCTGGTCGGCGATATCGATCGGATCGACGACAAGCTGCCGCCGGCATCGCTGCACCACGTCGTCGACGCCGACAGCTCGCAAACCGTCGCCATCGCCGAAACCGTCGCCGGGCGGACCCTGGTTATCAAGGGGCCGCCCGGCACTGGCAAGTCGCAGACCATCACCAACATCATCGCCGGCGCCGTCGCCGCCGGTAAAAAGGTGCTGTTCGTCGCCGAAAAGATGGCGGCGCTCGACGTCGTCCACCGCCGCCTTAAGGCCGCCGGATTGGGTCCCCTGACCCTGGAACTGCATTCCAACAAGGTCTCCAAGCGCAGCGTGCTTGAGGAATTGAAGCGCACCAAGGAGGCGGCGGCACGGCCCGCGCCCGGCGACCTTACGGCTTTGCAGCGGCTCGATGACCTGACACAGACACTGAACGGTTTCGCCGACCGCCTGCACACACCGCTTTCACCGTCCGGCCTGTCACCGCAAAAGATACTTGGGCGGCTGGCGAAGTGGACATCCGTCGGCGAACCTGGCCGTGATTTCGCGCTTGCCAACGCCGAGGCATGGACCGCTGCCGATGTCGCGGAACGGAGCGCGCTTGCAGAAGACATTGCCGGCCGGCTGGCGTCCTTGGGGCCGCTCGCGACCCATATCTGGCGCGGCGTGCGCTGTGATGCGCTCGATCCGTCCGAGCGTGACGGTCTGGCGCGCGACATCGCCAGGGCACGCGACGCCCTGCGCGGTGCCATATCCCAGGCGGCGGTCGCCACGCGTCTGCTGGGCGCGCCCCTGCCCGTGCATATGAGCGATCTCGACCGGGCGCTGGCCTATTTGCGCCTGACCCCGCCGCCGCGCGACGGCGACCGTTCCGCGTTCGCCGACGTCAACTGGCGCAATCCAAAGGCATTGACGGCGTTGATCGACACGGGGGAAGCGCTGGTGCGGCTGCGGATCGAGGCGCAGGGCGCGTTTAACGACGCCGGCCTCACCGCCGACTACACGGCCATCCGCGAAGACGTGGTCACGAAAGGGAACGATCTGTTCCGCTTTCTCGATGGCGGTTTCCGGCGCAACATGGCGCTGCTGCGCTCCTATGTAAAAGGCCCGCTGCCGCAAAGCCCCGACGACCGGCTGAAGCTGATCGACCTGGCCCTGCGCCTGCAAAAGACCGAAGCCGCCTTCGAAGACACGCAATCCCAGGCCACCGCCTTCGGCCAGTTGTGGAAAGCGATGGACAGCGATTGGGATGCCCTTCGCAACATCGTGAACTGGCGGTCGTCGCACAACCTGCCCGCCGAGGTCTGGCCACTTTATGCCGCGCTATCCGACGCCGCAATCAACGAAGCCGATCAGGCGCGCCAGGCGCTGTATCACGCCCTGACGGGTCTCAAGACGGCGCTCGACAGCATCATCGCGCAGCTTGACCTCGACCTTGGCCGCGCATTTGGCACGGGCGATATCGGCGCCCTGCACCTGGCCGCGCTCGAAGACCGGCTGGACGCCTGGGCGGCCGACCTGGAATCCCTGAGCCGCTATATCGCCTTTGCCTCACGTGGCCGGCAATTGTCAGTGCTGGGCGCGGACAGCCTCGTCGAAGCGCTGCATGCCGGCGGGCTCGATGGTGAAGACCTGATGATGGCCTTTGACGGCGCTTATTCGCACGTGTTGCGCAATGTGCTGTTCCGCGATTGGCCCGAACTGAAGGCCTTCGACGGCGACGCGCAAGACCGCCATATCAATCAGTTCCGTCAGCTCGACCGCATGCGCATCGACCTGGCAAAAGCGCAGATCGCCGCCCAGGCTAGCGCTGCAAGGCCGACAGGCAATGCCGGCATCGGACCGCTCGGGATTCTGAACGCCGAACTGGCCAAGAAGCGCAGCCACAAGCCGATTCGCGTCCTGCTGGATCAAGCCGGCGAAGTCATCCAGGACCTGAAGCCCGTCTTCATGATGTCGCCCCTGTCGGTGGCGCAGTTCCTGAAGCCCGGCGGCTTGCAGTTCGACTTGCTGGTCATGGACGAAGCCAGCCAGATCGAGCCTGTCGATGCGCTTGGCGCCATTGCCCGTGTCAAGCAGTTGGCCGTCGTCGGCGACGAACGGCAATTGCCGCCGACCGCCTTCTTCAAGAAGCTGACCGGCGAAGACGAAATCAGCGAAGATGAAGGCCTGACGCTACAGGCGCGCGACGCCGAAAGCATTCTGGACCTGTGCCTGGCCAAGGGTGCGCCGCACCGCATGCTCAACTGGCATTACCGCTCCAAGCACCAGTCGCTGATCGCCGTTTCCAACCGCGAATTCTACGACAACCGGCTGTTCATCGTGCCGTCGCCCTATGACGCGGTGGCGGGCATGGGCCTGAAGTTCCACTGGCTGAAAGACACGGTCTACGATCGCGGCAATACACGCACCAATCCGAAAGAGGCGCGCACCGTCGCCGAGGCGGTCATCCAGCATGCGCGCCTCCGGCCGGAGCAGACCCTGGGCGTCGCAACCTTCTCGGTCGCCCAGCGCCAGGTAATCCAGAAGGAACTGGAAACCTTGCGCCGCGCCAACCCCGAGCTTGAGCCCTTCTTCGCCGAGGACGCGACCGAGCCCTTCTTCGTCAAGAACCTCGAAAACATCCAGGGCGATGAGCGCGACGTCATCTTTATTTCGGTCGGCTATGGCAAGACCGAAAAAGGCGTTCTGGCCCACGCCTTTGGGCCGTTATCT
>CAMLLA010000107.1 GCA_946480525.1 uncultured Asticcacaulis sp.
TGCGCAACGTATCGTGGAGGCCATGTTCGGTGTTTAAATATCTGTCCTATCGCCGGCCGACGGTCGACGACGCCAAACTGCTGCTCGACTGGCGCACGGCACCACATATCACGAAGTACATGTTGACCGACGTGCCGTACGACATCGGGCGCCAGCAGGCGTGGATAGAGCGAAGCAATGCGCGCGACGACTACCAGCACGCCATCATCCGCATCGAGGGCCGAGACGTCGGCTATGCCTCGATTACGGTGACCGACCGGCAATCGCAGATCGGCGAGCTGGGCGTCTATATCGGTGCGCAGGATGCCCCACGCGAGCTGACTATCTACAACTTTGTAGGCACACTGAACCACGCCTTTTTCACCATGGGGCTGTACAAGATCGTCAATCACGTCGTCGACTGGAACGACAGGACCATCCGGCTCCAGCAATTCAATGGCTACCGTCACGTTGGCGTACTGAAGGATCACACGCTGAAGGACGGCATCCGTCACGACCTGCACATTTTCGAACAGTCCGCGGCCGAATGGGCGGAATTTCGTAAAAAATTCCGTGATACCCGTAACTGGGACGGCGAAGAGACAGTATATTAGAGCGATATGCCAAAAAGTGTGTAGCGGTTTTGGCTTAATATCGCGACAAAACAATAACCTAGAGCATGATGGCGGTTCGATCTAAACGCGTCATGCTTTAGGGGCACATTCGCAAGGGACCGTCCATGACTCACCCCACACCGTCCAAGTCCGCCCTCGGTTTCGACCTGACGCCTCCCACTCCGGAGCAGATCACGCAACTGGCTTCCCGCCTCGATCCGGAGGCGCGCCGGATACTGCTCGACCACGGGACCGAGCCACCGTTTTGCGGCAAGTTCGACGAATACGAGGAAGAGGGCATTTACGTCTGTAACCTCTGTGGCCTGCCATTGTTCTCGTCGCGCGACAAGTTTCACTCCGGTTCAGGCTGGCCCAGCTTCTTTCAGTGCATCGACGTCGACCATATCCGCAACTTGCGCGATAGCTCGCACGGTATGGTGCGCATAGAAATCCGTTGCGGCCGTTGCGATTCGCACCTGGGACACGTTTTTGAAGACGGTCCGCGTCCGACGGGCCTCCGCTATTGCTTGAACTCCGTGGCGATGGACTTCGTGCCCGAAGGAGAAGCGCTTCCGGACCGACTGCACCGCGGGGCCCCGGAAGGGGTAGCCGCGTAAGCGAGAAATTCACGTTTTTGCCGCATTATGCCTCCGATTATGGGAACGCGCGAAAAGCGTTCCATCGAATTGGTGGCAGAATGCAGAAGTTGTTCTCAGGGTTGCATATCGAACCCAAGGCCCGGACCTTGTTTGGTCTGGTGGGGCTGGGGTGTGTCGGTTTTCTGGTGGCGATCATAGCCCTGATGTATTCGTCCCTGGCCGTCGTTACCGACAAGGCCAATGAGATCTATGCCGTCCGTTCGACCGAATCCGTCCAGGGCGCGATCCAGACGACGATCGAGCGGATGACCTTTCAGGTCAGGGACAACACAGTCTGGGACGACGCCGTCGACAAGGTCTACCGTTCGCAACGTGACAAGGAATGGATTTACGACACATGGGGTGTGCTGGCTCGCGACGAGAACAGCTATGACGGCATCTACGTCCTCGACGAAAATTTCCGCGTGCTCCACGGCTATCGGAACGGCAAAGCGGAACCGGACGCCAACCTTCAGATGTTTGGCAACGGGTTTGCGTCCCTGATCGGCGTGCATGGCGAACGCCTTCGTACCGGCGCCATGCCGGTGTCCGGCCTGACCTACATGCAGGACGGCGTCGCCGTCGTTGGCATCGGCCTTGTGCGGCCGACCGATGGTGTGCTGAACTTTGGCAAGACGAGGCGCTATCTGGTCATGACGCGTCATCTGTCGGCTGCCATGCTCAAGGACCTGTCACGTACATTTCGCATCGACGGCATTCGCTCCACGGCGAAGGCCGGTTCGGAGGAGCCCTATCTGACGCTTACGGATGCAGGCGGCCAGGAGGTTGGACGCCTGACCTGGAACCTGAGCCAGCCCGGCGCCGAAGCGGTGCGTGCCGCCGGCCCGCAGATCCAGATAATCGCCTGGCTGATCGGCGGTATTGTCCTGCTTGTTTTTGCCGTCGCCGGCTATAGCCTGTTCAAGCTGTCGAACAATGAACAGGTAGCGCGCACCTTCGCCCTGACCGACAATCTGAGCGGCCTGCCCAATCGCCGCGCGCTTTTCGAACGCTTGCAGAAGTTCGGCGCCATGCGTGGGCCCGTGCACAAATGTGTGGTCTTCATCGATCTCGACGGCTTCAAGGACGTCAACGACGTTTATGGACATTCGACGGGCGATAAGCTGATCATGATCGTGGCGGCCGCCCTCAAGGGCTTCCTGCCCAAGGATGGTGTCCTGGCGCGTATGGGCGGTGACGAATTCGCCATGCTGCTGGGCGGCAAGGATGCCGACGCCCAATGTCAGACGTTCGCGGAAACGGCCCTGGCCTTCCTGACCACGCCGATCCGGATCGGTGAGCGTACGGTGCAGATCGGCGCCAGCATCGGCATTGCCGCAGGCGACCTCAAGGTGTGCCGCAGCCAGGAACTGTTCCGCCGTGCCGACATGGCGATGTACCATTCGAAAAGCACCGGCAAGGCGCGCATCACCTGGTATGACGGTGAACTGGACGCGGCCCGGCTGCGCAAGCAGGCGATCGAGACCGGCATGCGCAACGGTCTGACACGCGATGAGTTCGACGTTGTCTACCAGCCGATCGTCGACGCCCGCACCCAGGCCGTGACGTCGGTCGAGGCACTGGTGCGCTGGCCGCGACGCCCCGAAGGCGAACTCTATCCTGATCAGTTCATCGCCCTTGCCGAATCGAGCGGGCTTATTCATCCGCTCGGTCAATTCGTGCTGCGCAAGGCCTGCCAGGACGTCCTCCACATGGACGGGGTGCGCCTAAGCGTCAATATTTCACCGGCGCAGTTCCGCGACGCCCAGTTTGAAAGCAAGGTCGCCGACATTCTGGCCGAGACCGGGTTCCCGGCCGACCGGCTGGAGCTGGAAGTGACCGAAGGTTACCTGATCGAAAATCCCGAACGCGCCATTTCGGCTGTCGGTACGTTGAAGACGCTGGGGGTTTCCATCGCGCTCGACGATTTCGGCACCGGCTATTCCAGTATCGGTTATCTGCGCCGCTATAACTTCGACAAGATCAAGATCGACAAGTCGCTGGCCGGCAAGGTCGACCGTGATCCCCAGGCGGCCGCGCTTGTGGCCGGCACGGTCAACATCGCCAACGCCCTGGGGCTGGCGGTGACGGCCGAAGGCGTCGAAACCGAAGACCACGTCCGCCTGCTCAAGCTGGCCGGATGCCATTTCCTGCAGGGCTACTATTTCAGCCGGCCCAAGCCGTTGGCCGATCTTCAGGCCTTTTTGGCCGGTCCGGCCGTCAAGACATCTGCCGCGTAAGACGGTCCAGCATGTCGTGCATGTCGTCCGGATTGAAGGGCTTGGGCAGGTAGTCGTCCATGCCGGCGGCCAGGCAGCGTTCGCGGTCGCCCGACAGGGCATGAGCGGTCATGCCGATGATGGGCACGCGCGGCCGGCCATTCTGGCGTTCGAATTCCCGGATGAGCCCCGTAGCCTCCAGCCCATTCATGCCGGCCATCTGCACATCCATCAGGATCGCCGCATAGTCCCCGACGGTCGCCAGCTCGAAGGCCTCCAGGCCGTTGCTGGCGACGTGTCCGGCATATCCGAAGGCTTCGAGGAAGGAGAGGGCGACGAAGACATTGGGTTCGTAGTCTTCGACCAGCAGCACTGTATGTCCCCTGGCTTCGCCGGACGGCCGGACCGCCCGTCCGGCCTCTGCCTCCGTCTGGATCTCCGTGATGGCGAAGGGCAGGCAGACCGTAAAAACGGAGCCCACGCCAGGCTCGCTCTCCACACTGATCGTGCCGCCCAGGATTTCGACAAGGGTTTTGGTTATGGCCAGCCCCAGTCCGGTGCCGCCATATTTCCGGCTGATCGAGGAATCCGCCTGGCTGAACTTGTCGAAGATGCTGCCGATCTTGTCTGGCGCGATGCCGATACCGGTGTCGCGGATGCTGATGCACAGCGTTTCCCGTCCCGCCTGATCCGCCTGGCAGGTGACCGACATGTGCACGCCGCCGGTTTCGGTAAACTTGACGGCGTTGCTGCACAGGTTAAGGACGATCTGGCGGAAGCGGTTCGGATCGCCGATGAACATCCGGTTCTCGGCACATTCAACGTCGCTGGTGAAGGTCAGGCCTTTTTCGCGCACGCGCGCGGCCATCATGCTGATGACCTCCTGTAACGTCCGGGCGACGTCGAACGGTATCTGTTCGATCTCTATGCTGCGCGCTTCGATCTTGGAAATGTCGAGCAGGTCATTGATCAGGGCCAGCAGGGAATCCGCGCTCAGCTGAAGCGTGCGGATGAAGTCCTGCTGCTTCTGCGTCAGGGGTTTGCTGGCTCCCAGCAGGGTCGACAGGCCGATGATGGCGTTCATCGGGGTGCGGATTTCGTGGCTCATATTGGCCAGGAACTCGGTCTTGGCCTGGCTGGCGGCTTCGGCGGCGGTACGGGCATCGACCAGGTCCTGGATATCGGTGCAGGTGCCGTACCATTTGACGATGGCGCCGGTGTCGTCGCGTAAACACTCCGCCCGGCCCAGCGCCCAGCGATAGACGCCGTCGGCGCGGCGCAGCCGGTATTCGATCTCATAGGGTTCGCCAGTTTCCAGCGAATATCGCCACCGTTCCCAGGCGCGCGGCTGATCGTCCGGATGGAACATGCTGTTCCAGCCTTCGCCATCGGTCGATCCACTGGGTACGCCCGTATATTCGTACCAGCGCCGGTTATAATATTCATGAAAGCCGTCCGGCCGCGTCACCCAGATCATCTGGTTGATGGAGTCCGCCATGTCGCGGAACTGCCTCTCGCTGTTGCGCAACTCCCCTTCGCTGCGAATACGCTCGATATGCGCCCAGCAGCGCTGGACCACGGTGTCGACCAGGCGGATTTCGGCGTCGCTCCAATCGTGCGCGCCGGTCTGGTGCACCCCCATCAACGCCTTGAGGTGGCCGTCCTTGACCAGCGGGCAACAGATAATGGCGTTGATCCCGATGGCGTGGAACGTCTCGCGGCCGTCTTCGGGGGTAAGTTCCTTTGCGATATCCCTGAGAATCAGCGTCTGCCCAGCCTTGAGGTCTCGCACTGCCTTCGAGCCGAACAGGTCCAGGCTGTAATGGCCGACGGTCGAGGCAATGCCGGGCGCGCAATAGTCGGCGCGGATGGTGAAGTGGTCTTCGTCATCCTCCATGTCGGCATAGGCGCAACGCGACACTTTCAGGTGCTGGCCCAACAGGCGCGTGCTGATGTCCATGATCGTCCATGGATCGTCGACCGTGCGCGTGGCGTCGTCGAGTTCGGACAAAAAGCGCAGGCGGCGTTCCTTGGTCTGGGTCTTTTCGTACAGGCGGGCATTGTCGATGCCTGTCGCGGCGTAGACGGCAATGCCCTCAAGGAGCCGGACGGCGCGCTGATCGAAGACGCCCGGCTGATTGTGTCCCATGAACAGTCCGCCGATGACTTCGCCGGTGCGTGACACGACCGGGGTGGCCAGGTAGCTGCAGACAGGCAAATGGCCCTTTGGCATACCGTGGTGCGGCGCCCAGCGCCCGTAACGGGGGTCTTTCGTGACATCGTCGCAGACAATGGTGCCTTCACCACGAAAGGTCGGACCGAACAGATCGGTGGCGCGTGGGTGCGGAAACTTCGAAAAGGCTTCCTTGGGTGCGCCCGACAGGGTGTAGAGCAGCAGGGCCTCGCCGTCGTCGCCGATGACGTTGTAGAAAAACGCGCCGAAACCGGCGCCGGTCAGACGCGTCGCTTCATCCGTCGCCAGTTGCACCAGCGCCTGAAGATCCAGTGACGAAGCAAGGGTCCGCCCCAGACTGTTGAGCGTTTCGAGGGTGTTGCGCTCGTCCGCCAGAGCTTGCTGAATTTGGTGCGCTTCGGTGACGTCGAAGCCTTCGCAGAAGATGCCGTGGACCTGGCCGGCATCGTCCCTGAGGGCTTCGTAGACAAAGTCGAGAACGCGCAGTTCGTCGCGCCGGCCATCGATCGCGTGAAACCGGACCGGGACGGCATGGCCGACATATCGTTCACCCGTCGCGTAGACGCGGTCCATGATCTCGTAGAAGCCCTGGCCGTCAAGATCCGGAAAAGCCTGGCGCAGCGGCTTGCCGACCCAGCCGCCGCTCTTGAACAGGTCGCGGTGCGCACGATTGACGAATTCGTAGACGTGGTCGGGGCCGTGCGTGATGCAGACGAAGCTTGGGGCCTGTTCGAAGATGCGTTTGTGCCGCAACAGGTCGTCGGCGATGCGGCGGTCGGCCTCGACCCTGGCCGTGGTTTCCAGCACCGTCGCCAACATGCCTGCGACAGCGCCTGTCTCGTCCCGCACCGGGCTGTAGCAGAACGTGAAGAAGGCCTCTCTGCGCGCGCCGCCGCGTTCCGGCTCGATACGGAAATCGGTGCCGAAGGTTGCTTCGCCGGCCAGTGCCTTTTCGGCGATCGGACCGATTTCGTGCCAGACATCCGCCCAGATATCCGCCATTGGCCGTCCGAGCGTATCTGTCCGCCCGTTCAGAACGGACAGGAAGGCATCGTTGTGAATGGCGATCAGGTCGCGTCCCCAGTAGAGGCAGCTGGAAAACTGGGACGCGAGCACCGTTTCGACCAGAGTCTTCAGAGGTTGGGACCATTGCGCGACGGGCCCAAGGGGCGTCCCTGACCAATCGTGGTCGCGAATCGCTGCGGCCATGAGGCAATCGGTGGCTGGAAATATACTTTGTGTCATTTACCTGACACTACGGCCGCGTTCATCGCCTTCCCCCGGAACAAGTTACTGTCTTCCGGGGTAGCGGGACAATTATCAATAATCGATAAGAAAAACGGCCGTGTATCGGCTCAGGGCAGGTTGACCGCGGCGATAACCGCCTTGAACGTAGCGGCGTCCTTGCGCTTCAGGTCCAGCAGGTCCTCGACCAGCCGGTCCTGGCGGGTCCGGCGCGCCTCCGCTTTTTCTTGGTCGACGCGTGCCTTCAGCTCAAGCAGGCCGGTAACGCATGTGTCCTGCAAAAATCCTGGATCGGCCTTGGCTTCGCGTTCAACCAGCAGCGCCACCACATCCATCAGCCGTCCGATCTGCCGGCCGTAGGAATCCTGGGCCAGAATGCGCCGCTCTGTGTCGGGCGCCGATGAATTGGCTTCGTTGATCGTCGTGGAAAAGGTGATCGGCAGGATCGGCTGTTCCAGCTTTTCGGGCGCAAGATTCGGCCAGACAGGCCACAGGGAGGACATCGGCAGCATGGGAAACTCCGGGTTAAGGCGTTTCCACTATAAACCGTCCGGTCGTTTTTGGTGTTGCAAACGCGATTTTTGTCGAATTTGGCTGAGAATGCGTCACACGTGGCGTGGCAAATGTCAGCTGTTATATTTACATCATATACAACATATTCAATATTATAACCAAAAATATCATCCGTATAAGGATTAAAATATCCGACTCAAATTTTTGCGAAAATGGTCCGTTGGCTGACAAAATTCACTTGAAAAGCGTGAAAAAGAGCGCAGCCTGCAGGGGCAGTATTCAGGCTGTGCCCGGAACAGGCCTTACGCCGAAGACCAAAAAAAAATTGGAGTGAAACCCCATGATGAAATCAGTCGTCCTCGCCTCATTGACCCTCGCGGGCCTTACTCTGGCGTCCAGTCCGGCATGGGCCGAATGCGACAGCCGCCAGGAAGAAATTGTCGGCCGCGCCATCGCGCAGAAGGTCGAGAAAAATATTCCGGCTGAGGAACGCCAGGGGGGACGCGCTATCGATTTCGACCGCTGCGAAGGCGGCAGCACCAAGTTCCGCGCCAAGTTCCGCTATCATGTCGAACGCGAAGGCCAGAAGACCTGGGTCGTCGAAGGTGAGGCCAACGGCAAGGATGACGATGTTCGCGATGTCCGCATCGCGCGTTCGGCGCCGGAAGCGCCGCGTCAGTACGCCCGCGCCGACAACTGGTGATAAAAAAAGCGGCGCTTCTTGTCGAAGCGCCGCCAGTTTCTCTGGAACTCTGAATTCCCGCGACTAGGCCGCAGACTCATAACGCCCTGATCCAGATGCGAGTAGCTACAATCTTGACCGCGGACAGGAAGTTAAGAGGATTATTGTCGTATCGAATAGCAATTCCTCGGAACGGCTTGAGCTTGCCGAAGAAGCGCTTGACTAAATTTCTTTGCCTGTTGAACCTTCGGCTGAAGACCACGCTGCCCTCTCGTTTGAAAGCTTCCTCAGCCTCGCCGCCAGACGCAAATGGCTTAAATCCTTTGTCATACGGCCTAACACACTATTCCAGTAAATAGACGTCAAGATCTACGCTGACATTTTGCCACAGGTCATTGGCGACGCCCGAATAGCAGATTGCCCATCCATCCCCGTTGATCGGCAGTCGCAAACTCGCATAACTCTTAACATCGGACACATATTGGCCCATATAGTTGGAGAGTTTTGATGGGGCAGTGATTGTGTCTGCCCAGCCGATCAGCCTTGTTCCATTTTCTGTACCGGTAACAACCTCGCCGGTATTGATGCCCTCGATTGACCCCTGCGACAATCTGACGGTTTTAGCGATCTTGCACCAGCTCAGAGCATGAACATCTACATCGAAGTAATAGAATCCACCTGTTGCTACTGCCGGAAATTTCAAGCTCTTGTCGATAAATAGGTCGTGCTTCACAATGGGAAGCAATGTTTCCTGGGGTTTTATATACCCGCCGTCACCAATGACGGATCCGAAAGTTAGGACAGGATTTGCGACGTAATACACATCCGATATGCCGCCGTTGAAAAACACTCCGGCATTAACCGAGGTTGCATCCTTCGGAACAGCCACCGTCAATTCGATCCACTGGAACGTTCCGATTGTGACGACGGCATTGGCACTTGTCGTGATTCCTCCACCGGTGCCGTTGGTGCTGAAAAATATCTGCCACGTACCGGGCCCGGATTTTATTCGTTGGTTGACCCAGCAGCCGAAAGCAATCTGGCGTCCCGCCACCTTTCTATAGTCGGGCTTTGTGACCAAATACTCTTGAGAAGGTGTGGTTTTGCGGCATGCCAGAGAATATATAGAACCGGCTGTAAGATTGGATGGATTTTCTTCCCGCCAGATCTGGGTATCAACTGTCTTTGCCCAACCGTCGGGACCGTTCCCGGTGCCGACACTATTGGTTCCGCCAACATTGATGGGTTGCACGGAACCGGTCCCGCTGACAGACGGCACTAGACCAAACGGGCAACGCACGGTAAAGCTGGTTGAAGTTACCGCCTCAATGCGCATCGGCGCCGCTATCAGTGCAGCATCAAGCCCTCCACCGGTCAGGCTCACAACCTGCCCCACCTTATAATACGATGGCACGCCGGCCGAGCAAGTGACAACGACCGTGTTTGAACCTGTAGTATTCGAGGTTACGGTTGCCCCCGCAAAGTTTCCTGTCCCGTATTCGTTCTCGCGAGTTGAATATGGAATGGCTGTCATTATCTCCCACTGCGAGTTCGGGGCGATATTCTGTGGGGGGTTGCCGACCATGTTATCTCCAAAACCTTAGCAAACGAATCGACTTAGACGTGACCTAGGCCGTAGACTCATAACTCAATGATCCAGATCGAGTAGCTACAATTTTGACGGCGGCCAGGATGTTGAGGGGATTTTTGTCGTAGCGCGTAGCGATACTCCTGAACGGTTTCAGTTTGTTGAAGAAGCGTTCGACGAGATTTCTCAGACCCCGTTGCAGAAGGCGAAGCTGTCTTTGCGGTTGGCCTCGGCCGGAATATTGGCCCAAGCCTCCTTCTGATCAGCGGCGGCGCGCAGGGCGTTGGTGTCGTAGGCCTTGTCCGCCAGCACAATCGTTCCCTGTCTCATCGCGCCCAGCATGGGAAGGCTCATCTGGCTATCGTGCTTTTGTCCGGCGGTTAGGTCGAGCGCAACGGGCGGCCTTCGGCATCGACGACGGCATGGATTTTGATGGTCAGCCCGCCAGGGGAACGTCCCATGCAGCCATCGTCAAGACCCCCCTTTTTTGCTGTGTCGCCGTGCTGGTGCACGCGAACACAGGAGGAGTCGATCATGATGATGTCGCCGTCATAGACCTTGGACATATCAGCCAAAATTCGATCCAGACCCCCGCCTTGCCATCTGACAAAGCGATTGTAGCAGGTGGTCGAAGACCATAGCGTTCAGGCACGTCCGCCCATGGCGAGCCTGTACGGAACCGCCACTAAATGCCGTTGATCACGCGCCGGTCATCAACACGCAACACCGCGAGGCTTGTTCGGTAACAAGGGGGCGATGACATCCCATTCGCTATCGGTCAACTCGTAGCGGCGACGCGCTATGAAAAAGGCTCCCAATTTAATGGAAGCCTTGAATCACAGTCAGCTTAAAATGGGAATCCCGTTATGAGTTTCCGCCCTTAGAGCGGGAACTGGTACGCGGTCTTCACAATCGTATAGAATTCCTTGGCATAGGCGCCTTGTTCGCGCGGGCCGAAGCTGGAGGCCTTACGGCCACCGAACGGAACGTGGTAGTCGACGCCGGCGGTCGGCAGATTGACCATGACCATGCCCGACTGGATGCGGCGCTTGAAGGTCTCCGCCGCCTTCAGCGACTTGGTGCAGATGCCGGCCGACAGACCCATTTCCGTGTCGTTGGCGACCTTGATGGCTTCTTCCAGGTCCTTGACGCGGATGACCGAGGCGACCGGCCCGAAGACCTCTTCCTTGTTGATCGCCATATCGGGCGACGTCTTGTCGATCAGGGTCGGGGCGTAATAGTAGC
>CAMLLA010000108.1 GCA_946480525.1 uncultured Asticcacaulis sp.
ATAGGCCCTGGCGCCGACAAATTCGTACAAGCTGCCGGAGATGAGCGTAACGATGCCGGTCATAAGGCCTGTCGTGTAGGCGGCGTTCACGGTCTGCGCCAATCCTTCCTGTGATTTCGGCGTGAGGTGATAGATGAGTTCGAGGCTGGCGATATAAGCCGCCGCGAAAGTGAAGCCGTGCAGAAGTTGCAGGAACCACAGGAGCCATAATGGCGCCAGCGACATCATCGCTGTCCAGCGCACCAGCCCGGCAACCGCAGCAATGATCAGAAGCGTCCAGGCCCCCAGGCGGTGCTTCAGACGCGTGGCGAAGACGAGGAATATAACTTCGCCGGCAACCGCCGCGGCCCACAACAGGCCGCATATGGTTGATGAGAAGTCGCGCTGTTCCTGCCAGATAATCGTGGAAAAGGCATAGTAGAAGCCGTGCGCGGCCTGCAGGCATCCCGTCGCCAGAAGGAGCAGGAGAAAGCCTTTGTTGCGCAGCAAATGCTGCAGCGGCGCTAAACCTCCTGACGGTTGCACATGCTGAGATTCGCTTTCTATACGTCTCGGATGCGGCAACAGCAGGCCGCGCCCGCAGATAGCAAGTCCCAATGCCGAGGCGACGATCCAGATTAGGACGATCTGGGTAGTTGTCCATTGCAGGACCAATCCCAGGCTCACATTCGCGGCGACAAAGGCTATGGAGCCCCAGGCGCGCGCGCTGGACTGTGAAAACGTCCCGGCCCTGGCGAGATGCAGTGTCATCGCATCCAGCAATGGGCTGATGTTATTGATACAGGTATAGCCCACCAGATAGAGTACGATGAAGGCTTCAAACGCGAAACTGCCGTAACTGCGCCCCGGCAGCATAAGCGCATAAGCGGCGGCGCCCAGGCCAGCGAGGATCAGGATTGGCGAGCGATGACGGGCGAAACGTTCAGCCCACAAGCCGGTGAGCGGTCCAGTCACGGCACGGGCCAGCAAAGGTATGGCCAGGATCAGCCCGACCTGTTGCGGTGACATGCCATGGTGGCTGAGCCACAACGGGATAAACGGCAGGCTGGCGCCCGTGCCCGCAAACAGCAGGGCATAGAACAGCGACTGCCGGGTCCGGGGACTTAACGGCCCGCCCGAAGACGTTTGCAGCTGCTGTTCGGAAGTTGCCGCATACATGTCCACCTCCGCTGCCGGATGTAAGGCTTATGCAAGCTGTTACCGTAAATTTCCCATCCGCTTTGGAGCATGCATAATATCAATAAAATCAATTCTGTATCCGGCCTGCGAATACTCGTCTTTTCGACAATGACGTTATCCAATGCGGCGTCACTCTTCGCCGATATCCAGTAAAGTTTCAAAGTCGGGATTATCGGAATACGTCAAGAATGTCCTGTGCAACCATACCCGGAAGTCCGTCAAGGTAGCGCTCCACTGCCGGATTGCGACCTGCCGGTCCAAAAGCCGGGATGAGCGCGTTCCTCGCCCCGGCAAACCTGAATGTACCGCCTTTAAAGCGCGTGACGATATCGATCATCGTCGTGACATCATAGGTCAGGCGCTCACCAACGGTAATGGCGGTCATGTCCCTTCCCTTCCGGAGTCGCTCAACGCCCCGACAAAGGCGGCCTGCGGCACGGTAAACGCCGCCTTGACCTCGCCGACCAAGCCGTCGTCACTCAGCGTCAGGACGACAACCGTATTGCCGTTTTGATGGGCGACGATAACACAGCCGATCTCCTCGGCGAGATGGAAGTGGCGCGGCGACTGGCTGTGCGTCGGGGCGTGCTGCTGCCAGGTGATTTTCCCATCGTCCGCGATCGCGAAGACCGCCAGACTGTCGTGACCGCGGTTGGAAACATAAAGCCGGGTCAGGGCATCATTCAAAGCGATATGCCCCCCAAGCGACTCGCCGGCGTAACCGTCGGGCAGCGTCGACACCTTCTGTACCTCTTCCAGTCGGCCATCCGACAGGATGCGCAGCACGAAGACCTTGCTTCCCAGTTCGCTCAGCAGATAGGCGACCGGCAGATGGGGATGAAAGAGGATATGCCGCGGCCCTTCGCCCGGTGGCGCCTGAAAGGCGACAACCGTTGTGTCTGCGTCGGCTATGGCCCGCCGCATCAAAACGGAATCAGTGCCCAGGTCCGTACTGTATAAGCGACCGTCGCGAAACCGGACGCAGTGCGCGTGCGGGCCATCCTGCCTTTCCCCATTGGGACCGTGCCCGACATGCGCATAGACGTGAATGGGCCCCCAAATTTCTCCATTCTGGTCGAGTTGATATCTGGCGACATGGCCACTGCGATAATTCGCGACCGCTAGGCAGGCCATGTCGTGGTCCAGTGCCACATAACAAGGCGCACCGCCACAGGTCGGAAGGTTCTGTAACAGCTGCCATCCGCCCTTTGCTGTCCATTGACGTGTCGATATCGTGTTGTCGCCCTCGTCCACCAGGTAATAAGCACCTGTGCGCGGATCATGGGTGGCGTACGAACAGTTTTCGATGGACAGGTCAGGTTCACCCAGGGTCCAGCGGTTTTGCTCAGCATCGAAGCTTAGAGGGTAAACCCCCTGCCCACTTTCGGACGTGTAGGTGCCGATGAAGAACGTCACTTCCGTCACGGACGCCGGCGCGTCCACCCGAAAAGGGCGTTGAAGAGGGCCGCAAGCAAAGCCAGGAGCGATGTCATTTCCAAACCTCTCGAAATGCCTGTTAACAGATTTTCTGGCGCAAAGGCTCTATGCGCAACGTGACGACATCGACGCCGGGTGGCCGTGTCGCCGCATAGATGATGGCATCAGCGACTTCAGCGGGTGGCAGCATTTCGTAATGCTCCACGAACTCCGACAGCTTTTCGTCCGAATAGGGCTGCAGGTGTGTGCCGATGGCGCCGGGTTCAATCAGCGTCAGCCGTATCTGTTCGGCCATCAGTTCCTTGCGCAGGGTTTCGGCAAACAGCGCCACCCCGCCCTTGGAGGCATTGTAAACGCTTTCCCCGACAGCCTTTATGTGGACGCTGATCGAGCCAACCAGGATGATCATGCCGTTCGTGACGCCGGAGGCCTTGATGCGCGCGATCGCGTGCTTGGTCGCCGCGACATAGCTGACCAGGTTTGTGTCGATGACCGCGCGCCAGTCGGCGTCGTCCAATTCCATAAGCGGCAAGGCCCCAATGCCGGTACAGGCCACCAGGATATCGAGCCCACCAAGCCACTCATCCACCTTTGCAAAGGTTCGGGCAATGCCTTCGGCGGTAGACGCATCGGCTTCAACGATGTCAATATCGCCCGGCCCGTGCGTTCTCAGGCTGTCACGAACGGCGCGCAGCGCGGCTTCGTCGCGGTCGGTGATCAGGACGCTGGCGCCTGCCATGACCATCCGCGCCGCGACATTGCGCCCCACGCCGCCCGCGCCGCCGGTGATCAAAACACGCTTGTCTTTTAGCCGACCCTCTGGCCTTTCCATCGCCAACCTCCGCTCAATCGATTGTCAGGGCGACAAAAAGCGCGCCGGTATGCGCTTTGTCGCGAGCCGTCGTGAATGCTTCATTGATGCGATCGAGCGGGAAACTATGGCTGATCATTTTCCGGGCGTTCAGCTTTCCCTTGGCAACAAGATCCAGGCAGATCTGCATCTCCGGATAGATGCCCCAGAAGGCGTAGCTGGCGCTGGGGATGACCTGTTTTTCACCCATCTGGATCTCCTGCCAGTTCAGGCCAATGGACACCTCGCCCTTGTCGAAGCCGCCGACCAGGACGATCTTCCCGCCACGCCGGGTATAGGTAACAGTCTTCGGCAAGGTCAGCGGCATGGCGGTACCGCCGGCGCATTCGAAGGTGATTTCGGCGCCGCGGCCGTTGGTAAACGCCTTGACCGCCGCTTCGACGTCTTCCTTGTCGCTGTTGACGACGACGTCGGCGCCCAGTTCCTTCGCAAGCTGCAAAGACGAGTCGACAATATCCGTGATCAGGACATCCGCACCGGCGATCTTGGCAAGTTGCAACTGACCAAGGCCGATCGAGCCGGCGCCCATGATGACGACCTTGTCGTTCAGCTTGAGGCCGCTCAGTTGCAGCGCGTGCAGGCAGACCGAAAAGGTATCAAGCAGCGTGGCCTCTTCGAAACTTACGTGATCAGGCAGCTTGTAAAGCTTCTTCGCCGGCGCAATCACATAGGTGGCAAAGGCGCGCGACACCGTCTCCATGCGCACCGGATAGAGATCGGGACAGATATTGTATTGCTGTACGCGGCACCAGTCACATGTATCGTCGCCCAGGACGGTCTCGACCACAACGCGGTCCCCTACCTGGATGTTCGTAACCGCCTCGCCGACCTCGACGACCTCGCCGGCCATTTCGTGGCCCATGATTTCGTGGACGAGTTCGGGTTCTTCCTTTTGCCAGTGGCGCAGGTCCGTGCCGCAGATGCCGGCGACACGGATACGAACCAGCGTCCAGTCCGGTCCTGGCAACTTTGGCGTATCAACGTCCTCGACCTCGAATTCACCCTTGGATGTCTTGAGCGCGGCCTTCATGCGCAAGGCGTGGGTATGGTTACAGTTAGCGTCGTGCATCACTCAACTCGTCTTCTGTATCAGGGGTTCTATACGGAGATTGACGACATCGGTCCGGGGAGACCGCGTCAGGGCGAAGAGGATCGCTTCGGCGACCTCTTCAGCGTAGAGCATCTCGTCATTGGCGATGGCTTCGCGTCGCGATGCGTCATCGCCTGGCTGCATGTCTGTGCCTGTGGCGCCGGGCTGGATGACGGTGACGCGAATGCCCTTGTCCTGCACTTCCCGCCGCAGGGTTTCGGCAAAGGCCTGCACGCCCGCCTTCGAGGCAGCGTAGACGCTCTCGCCTGGTTTCTTGATGATGGTCGCGATTGACGACACAAAGAGAAGTTGTCCTCCTCGACCGTCCATGCGGTCAAGAGCGCCCTGAGCGCAGGCCATATAGCCGCACAGGTTTGTGTCGATCACGTATCGCCATTCGACCTCTTCCATTTCATGGATCGGATCGGCCCCCAGCGCTGCGTTGGCGATCAGGATATCCAGACCGCCGAGTGTTTCATCGACCATGGCGAAGACCTTTTCCAGATCTTCCTGGCGGCTGGAATCGGCAGTAAGTCCAAGGACTTCGCCGCCCGCTTGCCTGGCCACGGGCATCACCGCGGACAGGGCATCATTGAGATGCGCCTCATTGCGGCCGTAGGTTACGACCCGAGCGCCTTCTTCCGCCAATAGCATCAGCGTTGCCCGTCCAATGCCGGTCGTACCGCCGGTGAGCAGTATGCGCTTGTCTTTGAGCGTGTTGAAACGAATGGGCATATGAAAGTCTCTCATTTCTGGCGGGATATCTGCGAACGGTCGGCTTGTCCGGCGGGCTGAGCGTCTCAGGCGGCGGCGATATGGCGTGCCGGAACAGCGGCCAGTGATCCATGCCCGTCCACCGTGCGATCAGGCGCGTCAGGAAATGGCTCATGTCTTCAGCCCGTCGGTTTTCGGCACGTAGCAGCCGTTAGCGGAATAGGCGCCGCTCACCAGCCACGCGCCGTGCTGGTAAAGAGTAAGCACACTGCCGGGACGATCGATGGTCAGCACCCAGACACCATTCGTGTCCGTCCACACCATGCGGGCGTCCGCCGCTTTCACCGCCATCAGCACGTCCTGCGCTGTCTTGTCCGGACCAAAGACCACGGTTACCGCAGAGCTATGCCGCCAAGGCAGCACAGCGGCTATCCCGAGAAGGGCAACGAGAACAAGCATGGCTGGAACCTGCCCTTTGCCGGCCGGTCCTGGCGGCTTGCCCCGGAGGATCAGTCCGGCGGCAAGCACGGCGATTCCCAGCCCCAAAAACAGCAGGTCCCACACAAGCGGGACTTCGCTGTCCGGATTGATGCGATGCAGGCCCAGCACCCCGTGCACCACGATACCGTCAAAGAGATGCCAGGCCCCGAAACCGATCAGCAGGTGCGCAAAAACGTGCTGACCCGCTCCGGGGCCGGACATGCCTGGCCGGGCCTTCCACACCAGCCACGCCCCGACCGCCACAATCAGGTACATGGCCGCATGAAAAAGGCCGTCGGCCAGAATCTGCCCTCGCAAATCGCCAAGTGGTCCTTCCCGAACATTGCTGAGCAGATGATGCCACTGCAGGATCTGGTGCAGCAGAATGCCATCGAAAAACCCCGCGAACCCCAGCCCTAAGCAGAAGCCGCCCCAGGCCGCAGCAGGATTGGACAAACGGGGCACTCGCGTCATCGTGCCTTACCTCCGCGGGATCATGAAGCTGAGGATGGCGGCAGCGCCCGGCCCGCTCAGGCCGGCCGAAAGCAGCCGTGTCACCGGCTTCGGCGGGGCCGCGACATGAGACGGGTTGGCGCGTACGGTGAAGGACTGGGGGGAATCCAAAGGCATGCCGGTCCTCAGTCCACGTTTTCGAGCAAGGCGTTTTCGCGGACGGCTGCGGTATAGTCCGTCTCGAGTTCCAGCGGCCCTTCGGGCGCATAGCGATAGTCGAAGCCCTGCGCGTCGGAATGCTGGATGACGACCTGCTCGGATGGCACATAGCCGCCAGCATTCACCTTGGCCTGGTAGGCGAAATAGTCGTGGTCCGGCGGCAACTGGCTGACCTCGACGAACTCGCCCTTGTCGGAGCTGAGATTGACCTGGCTGGTCAGGACCTGGCGCAGGTACTGCTTGTTTTCCTTGAAGGTTACCGGTTGCGGCAGGACCGGCGGCACCAGCATTTCCGGGTCCTTGCCATCCAGTTTGCGGACCAGGTCGGCCGCCAGGCGCAGGTGCTCAAGCTCCATGGCCAGGTGCAGTTCCCAGATCGCCTTGATGCGCGGATGGTCTTCCTGCTGCATGAAGGAATGATAGAGATAGACCTCGTTATATTCATGCAGCAGCAGGTTTTCCGACCACGATGCCGTCGGATCGAGCAGAGACTCGTAGTGCGAGACGTGCTGCTCCTCGATCATGGCGATTTCCAGATAGGTGGCCCGCGCGATCGGCTCGATAAAGCGGTTGCCCGCATTCATGTAGTAGTTCAGCGTCTGCTGCTCGGCCGCCGTGATGGTCAAGGCGTGCAGCAACGACAGAGGATCGGCCTGGGTCCGCGCCAGGGGCCGGCGGATCTCGTCGGCCGGGTGGCGGTGTTCGAAGATGGTCGGCCGGCCCGGCAGGATTTCGGTATAGCCGCCGACCAGCATCTCGGCCTTCTTGCCTTCCAGCATGTCGAGCAGGTTGGCGTAGCGGTAGAGGTGGTCGAAGTCTTCGAGCACGCCGAACTCATAGCACTGGCGGGCGTAAGGGTCGGGTTCGTTCTGTGCAACCCAGGCGGTCAGGTCGACGGCGACCTGTTCGTAGATGATGGTGTTTTCCAGCACGTCCTCCGTGCCGGGGATGAGCCAGTTGATCACCTTCTGCTGTTGCTGCTCGATGCGGCGCACCTCGGCAAGCTGGCGCTTGATGTCGATACTGGGCTCATTGCGGGCAAACTGGTGCGAGAACAGCTGGGCCTCGACCTCGATGCCGTTCATCACGACGACACGGCACTTGGTGTACGGATCGGTCTGGTACTTGTCGTAGGGCTTTACATTCAGCTCTGACCAGTTGCGAAGCTGGCGATCGAGCAGAATGCCCTTTTCCTGAAATGGATTGAATGGCATGACAGCCTCTATGATTATTTGGTGAGCAGGTCGCGGACGGCGTGGGCGGCCATTCCGATCGGATTTTCCATGGCCAGGCGGCCCTTCCCTTCCAGGAAGCGCGCGGCCATGTCGGCGGCTTCCAGCGTCGTGAAGATCTCACGTGCCAGATGGAAGATGTCGTTCTCTTCCGTCAGGATATGCCGTTGCAGCATGGCGCGCAGGCCGCGCAGTTCGTCCAGCCAGTCCTCGCTTTCCCCACCGCCCGCCGTTAGCTTTATCAGCGTCTTCTCGACCAGATGATGATCGTCCTCGGCGGTCTCCAGCATCTGGCCGGCAAAGCTGCTTTCCGTCAGCCGCTCGCGTAAAGGATTATAGAAGTGCTCTTCCTCGGAATTGGCGTGCATGTTGAGCTCGACCCGAATGAGACTCAGCATGTCCTTTCTGCGCGACCCGTCGGGGATCATTTCGATCGTGTCGATAACCGACATGACCATGCGGTGGTCCATTTTCAGGACATCATAAATAAGCACGAAAAGGCCTTTCCGAAGCGGAACGCTTCGCGGTCACAGCAGCAAGGTAGGGTCCAGCCGGCCTGCGGCATGTGGGGGGACAACATGCCTGCGGAAGGAGAGCGCGTATGCAGGCCGGCTGAAGGGCGGGAATGGGAATGGTCGCGCCAGCTTCTGCCGGCGGCATTTCGACTATGCTAGGAGGGCGGCCGTAAAATTGGTGCCGCTTTGACCGCGACTTTAAATAAAAAAGTAATATTACGAACAATTCAAGTATATATCTTTTGAAAACGTACTATTAATTGTCGCAACATCCTCCCCCACAAAATGCATTAGAATTTGAGACAATACCTAAAGAACTCAACGATATACAGAAAAATATATCACAATTATCCAGTACAATTTTTATTTAGATATGATTTTTTTGCAAATTCTCACACATTATTTTCATACTTCTTATTTTGGCGCAGGTAAATTATCATGGCAATGCACACGGCACGCGTCCAGCTGGAAAATCCTCCTGTCATTTGGATGCTTCAACCCGAAAAGTGAAATATCCCAGATATACTTTCATGACAAAGTATATGCCCCGATGCCTGCACACCTTCTTCCCTCGTGACAGGACATCCTGAAATGCCCCCATCCGTTTCCCCGACTGGCCAGGCCGCCCTGGCTACATTGATGACCGAGGTTATCGCCGCGCCCCCCGGCGACCGCGCGGGCCACTTCGCCGCGATGCGCGACGCCATGACCGCGTATCTGGAAAGGCTTGGCGCCGGCACGCCGCCGCACGAAACGGCTCGCTTCGTCGCCAGCGCCCAGACCTATCTGCGCGCGCTGTCGACCTATCCGGCGGCCAGCGACGAATGGCTCGATGTCTTTCGCGCCTTCCAGCAGCTTTTCAGCACCTATCATTCGGTCCGGGCGGCCCCGCCCACCCGGGCCGCTGAACCCGCCATGACCCCCACAATGACTTACGTGCCGAACGCCGGCACGTGGCGTACCTGACCTCCCCAAGGAACTGTCAACACTCATGACCACCGCCGACGACAAAATCAAAACACCGAAGCCGTTCGAGGACCGTCCCGGCTTTACGCCCGAAACATTGAATGTCCACCCCGAGCTTAGCGGTGCGGAAACGCCCGAAAGCCAATGGCCCTTGGGAGAGCTGACCGTCTCGACACACAAGGGCCGTGATGCGTTCTGGGTGGTGGTGCGGCGGGCCAACCAAGGCGGCATTGCGCTGCGGACCTTTCCAATCATGGGTGCTTACGACCTGCGCAAGGTCGCGGGCGACGTCAGGGGTGCGGACTGGGAGGTCGAAACCAATTCCGGCCTCTACCGCATTTCGCTGCGGCTTGAGAACAGCTTGCTGCATATGACGTCACGCCTGACACCATCGCATGATCTGCTGGTCGTCTTCTGGCCGCGCGACCTGTACGTGCTCGATACCAACGACGATCCGAGGGCCGCCAAGGGACACATGGAAGCGGCGCAACGCGGTCTGAACGGCGGTTATTGTTACTTCTGCCTGAGCGAGCCGCAGTTCGGCAACGTGCTGTACATGCAGAACCTGACGGCACTCAATCCCTTCTTCAAGGAAACCAAGACGACGCCCGACGGTGTCGTCGGCGGCGAATGGCCGGAGCTGGGCTATCAGCCGCCGGCGGCGCCCACCGGCAATACGCCGCCGGTCGATCCCTTGCCCAAAGGCCAGGAGGTCGTCATTTCCGACGCCCTGATCGCCATCCGCGCGCCCTGTGCGGAAAACGAATTCACCATGGCCCGCACCTTCCTGGAATTGCTGGCCGACATCTATCCGCACATCGACAAGCCTGAGCCCGTCATGCGCGACTGGCGATGGCGCGCAGCCAAGACATTGGAAGACCTGAGGATCTCACCCGACGCCTCGGTCGAACACTACGGCTTCAAATATCTGCACCCCTACACGGCCTCGGAATATCCCGACAGCATGGTGCAGATGTCGGTCCTTTCGACGCTTTGGGAATATGAAACTGTCTGCCAGGTCGACGGCAACTTTTCCGCAGAACTGGCCGCAGGCATGCGCAAGTTCTACGATGAGGAGCTGGGCACGCTGCGCCGCTACCTGCCCAATGTCGGCGCCGATAAGGACAAGGATGCAGTCGATTCGTGGTACCTCTACCATCCACTGATGAATCTGGCGCGGATGGCTATCAACGGTCAGGAGTGGGCGAAGGAGCTGTTTTTCGACGGGCTGGAATTCGTTATCCGCGCCGCCCAGCACTTCGACTATGTCTGGCCGATCATTTACAAGGTGACGGATTTCTCGGTCGTGGTGAAGTCGCGCGAAGGCAATGGCGACAAGGGGCTGGGCCAGACCGATGTCGGCGGCATCTACGCCTATGTCATGCTGCAGGCGCACCAGTTGACCGGTGACAAGCGCTACATCGACGAAGCGAAGAAGGCGCTGAAGGCGCTTGAGGATTTCCGCTTCGAACTGGCCTACCAGACCAATCTGACCGCCTGGGGCGCGGTCGCCTGCCTGAAGCTCTACAAGCTTGAGGGCGACCGGCACTATCTCGATCAGAGCCAGGTGTTTATTGCCAGCCTGATGCATAATTGCGAACTGTGGGGTTCGCATCTGAACTGGGCCGAGCACTACGCCAACTTCTTCGGCGTCACCTGCCTGCACGACGGGCCGTACCTGGCCGCCTACGAAGCGTTCGAATGCTTCATGGCATTCGATGAGTATCTTCAGGAAGGCGAAGACGACAT
>CAMLLA010000109.1 GCA_946480525.1 uncultured Asticcacaulis sp.
CCACCCGCGTGAGCAGCGCGTCCACCCCCTCCCCCGTCAGCGCCGAAATCGCCAATACCGGCGGGCGTGACGCTGACGAGGTCGTGCAGCTCTATATCCACGACAAGGTCGCAAGCCTGGTCCAGCCCATCCGCCAGCTGAAAGGATTCAAGCGCGTGGCGCTGAAGGCCGGTGAGCGCAAGCGCGTCGAATTCACGCTGAAACGCGCGGATCTGGCATTTGTTCAGGCGGACCTCAAGACCGAAGCTGAACCCGGCGCCTTCCTGGTCTGGATCGCGCCTTCGGCGACGGGCGGCACGCCTGCGACCTTCACCCTGAATGGCTGAGGCGAAGGCGGGAATTGGTCTTAAGGGCGCGGCCGTCTACGGCCTGGGCGACTTTGCCTGTAACCTCTACTGGCAAAGCGTCAGCCTGTTCCTGCTGTTTTACTATACCGAGGTGGTGGGCCTGTCGCCCGCCACGGCCGGCCTGATCTATCTGGTCGCCTCGGTATGGGACGGCGTCATCGACCCCTTGATCGGCATGGCGGCCGACCGTACGCGCACGCGATGGGGCGCCTACCGGCCCTATATCCTGATCGGCGGGCCGCTGCTGGGCTTAAGTTTCTGCCTGCTCTACTATCGGCCGCCGCTCGAAGACTATGCCCTGGCCATCTTCATGCTGGTCAGCCATCTGATCTTTCGCACCGTCTATGCGCTGGTCAATATTCCCTATGCGGCGCTCACGGGGCGGCTGACCGCCGATCCTGACCGGCGGGCGCAATTGTCGGGCTTTCGCATGTTCTTCGGCGCGCTGGCGGCGGCGCTTGTGTCGCTGGCCATACCGCTCGCCAACGGCGAGGGCAGGGGCTATTTCCTGCTTGCGGTCTGTTTTGCGGTTGTGGCGACGACGCTGTTTCCGCTCGTCTTTGCCGTGACGCGCGAGCCGCCGACGGCTGCGTCGTCCGCCCTACCGCCGCGACTGAAGACGCTGCTATGGAGCCTGATGCGCAACCGCGCATTCTGGGCGCTGAACCTGGGCGCCATTGCCTTTGCCGTATCGGGCACGGCCCTGACGAAGTCGGTGCTCTACTATTTCAAATACCAGTTGCACGACGAAGCGGCGGGCGCCCTTTGCCTGGCGGCGACGGGTGCGGCGGGATTGATCGTCATTCCGTTCTGGACGCTGCTGGCGCGGCGGCTGGGGCGGCGCGGCGTGTGGATCGCCGCAAGTTGCGTCGGCTTGACGGGGCTGGTGATGCTGGCGGTCCTGCCGCCGGTCGGCACGGCGCTGACGACGGCGCTGCTCGTCTGGGTGCACAGTGGGTTCCTGGGCCTGTTCTTCGCCTTCTGGTCGCTGCTGCCCGACACCGTCGACTATGGCGAACAGGAGACCCAGGTCCGCGCCGACGGCTTTGTCTTCGGCGTGGCGGGCATGATCTCGAAAGTGGCGGTCGGCATCGGCGCGGCCCTGTTCGGCTGGGGGCTCAGCGTGGCGGGTTATCGGCCCAATGTGGCGCAATCGGCTGAGACGCTCAGTGGACTGAAGACGCTGATGGTCCTGCCGGCAATTGCCGGGCTTGCGGTATGTCTGGTGCTCATGATCGTGACGGTGCGCGTGCGAAAGTCGCAATAGCGCTGTGGCGACGATCAACGTTTGGTCCACAGATTACACAGATGCACACAGATTATTCGTGCCCGTTGAAACACTGACGTGAAATAATTTCTTGAAATGACAGCGCTTTGCGCCGTCGAGCATTCGTGTTCAGTAGGGCGCTCGCTTGTCCGCCTGCTCGGATAATCTGTGTGCATCTGTGTAATCTGTGGACCTCAAAAATAGCCGCCACAGACTGCGCCCGTGTCAGGCTTCAACAGGTTCCTCATCCGGTGCCTTGGCATAGGCCTTAGACAGGTCGCGGTAATATTTCGAGTTCAGCGCCAGGATCGTCACGATCACTCCGATGACACCGGCGATCGTAAATACCAGGGCAATGCCGCGTGGCGCACCGGTGCCGAACCAGCCGCCGATGGCCCGTGCACCCGCACCATCCGTCATAAATGGAATGACGACGAACTGCGTCAAAGGCCCGATCAAAAACGCCGTCAGCGGCGAGGCGGCCTGTTCCACCGATTGCGCAAAACCGAATACCCGGCCCTGGCGGTCCTCAGGCACCACCTTTTGCAGTGTGGTCTGTTCGGAGGCTTCGGCCACCGGCCCCAGCAGCATCCAGACAAAGCAGCCGCCGGCCAGAAGCCAGATCGACGACTGCAGCGTAAAGACGCAGCACACCGACCAGACGATCAGGTTGACGATCAAAAGCGTCCGCACCGGGTTCTTGCCGAGGCCAGTCTTTGAAATGATGATCCCACTGGCGATAAAGGCGGTCGACAGGACGCCGAACAGCATGCCCCACTGCTCGACCGACACCAGCGACAGACCATAGGCGTCGAGCAGCGCCATGAAGATGCCGCCCAGGAAGTTGTTGAAGGTGGCGAAGAAGATCAGGGCGAACAGGCCCGGCACGGCCGAGATGACGGCGATCGTCCCCTTGATGTCTATGCGCTTCGGCTCAGTGGGTTCATCGGGATGTACCGCCTTGCGCTTCTCATCGACCTGTACGAACGACAGATGGAGGAAGGCAACGACCGTCATGGCCAGCGAAAGGGCGAGCGCCGCCACCATGCCGCCCCATGCCACCAGAAAACCGCTGATCACCGAGGTGGTCAGAAAGCCGATGCCGGTCACCATGCCGACCAGGCCATTGGCCTTGTCGCGGCGATCTTCCGGGATCAGGATAGTGACCAGGGTCGACAGGGCAATGGCGCGGATATTGCCGGCGATGACGCCCAGCATCACGATCAGCACCAGGACCCACAGGTGCATCCCATACGGATTGGTGAAAACCTGTTGCGGCGACAGCATCACCAGCGCAAGCGACAGGGCGTAGAAGATCGCCGACACCACGCTCGATCCCAGCATGACCATCTTCTTGGCGTTGTGATCGACGATGCTGCCAAGCCAAAAGCCGAAGCCTGCGGTAAAGACCAGATAGACGCCAGCAACCATGCCCGTCGCGAACACCGACTTCGTTTCGAGATAGACCCAGAAGGTCAGGGCGAACCAGACGGTGGCATTGGTAATGTTGGCAATCAGATTGTTGCCGAGCAGGTGATAGAAGGCCTTCATCGTCTCTCCGCGGTCCGGGACCAAAACTTACCACAGCCGGGCGGATAAAACATACTTATAGGTCAGAAGCTGGCAGCAGCCCGCAACTGTTTCATCTATAGATACGGATACATGGAATATTTCAATATGTGGAACGGCTCGCAGTGGTTATTTGAACTTTACTACTCAATTGCGCTTGACCACTGCTGACCATCTGGCCAAGATCAACAGCAATTGAGGCCGGATATATTGCAAGGCCCGGGAATGCTCCGCCACAAATAGTGAACGGCGTTCTTTATAATAATCACGCTCTGCAGGAAATGCTTATGAACAAGCTTTGCGTTGTCGCGATGTCGAAGCGGAAAACCGCTCACACTTTTCCGCACATCGCTTTGTTGCGCGCGACGGTATCGGCCTGTCTGCTGCTGGCGGCGACACCTGCTGTGGCGCAGGCACCTTCGGCGACTGGCGGGCTGAAGCCCAATATCGAAGGCCAGACCGATACGCCGTTGCGTTATCGCCCGGATGGCGGCGACTTCGTCATCCAGAATGGCACTGAGTTCTTCAACCGCGCGCTTTACGGTGGTAATACCGCCTTCCGTGTCGACGGCGGCGACAAGCCGGAATTCTCGCTCTACCTCCCCGGCCGTGGCGGCAATGTCCGCTTAGGGATCAAGACCGCGCAGGGCGTCAAGTGGCTGAACGACGCAAGCCACGTCGTCACCCGCTACCGGCCGGGCGAACTCCTCTATGTCATCACCGATCCGCTATTGGGGCGCGGGCGGCTGGAGGTCGAGGTTCTGGCCTACAATCAGACCGAAGGCATGATCGTGCGCGCGCAAGGGCAGGGCCTGCCGGCGGGAACAGAACTGGTCTTTGCCTATGGCGGCGGCAATGGCGTGCGCGGTGTGCGCGACGGCGATATCGGCACCGAAAAAGTGCCGATCAGCCAGTATTTCCAGTTCAAGCCGGAATATGCGCAGGACGATAAGTATGCCCTGACCAATGGCGGCTTTACCGTAGATGGCAAGGCGGCGCGCTTCGCCGGTGTGGTTTCGAGTCAGGCCGAACTGCGCCTGGCCGATGCGGCGCAATGGAGTGATGCCACGGCGCTTCTGGCCTCTTCGCCAGATGCGCCGGTCAAGGTCGTGGTCGGCCGGGTGAAGCTCGGCAGCGACCCTGTTTTTCTCTCCGTCCAGGTGACCAGCCGCCCGCAGGCCGGCGACCTTTCCACCTATAGCGCCGTGACGGCGCCCGGCCGCAATGGCCCCATGCAACAGGCGGCGGCACCGCTCGATCCGGCCTATAAATCCAGCGAACTCGCCAAACGCTTCGACACCACGCGCCGCCATTTCGAGACTTTGCGTAACCGCGTGCGCGTCACGACGCCCGATCCCTATCTCGATGCCGCCATGGGGTCGCTGAATGTCGCCGCCGACGCCCTGTGGGACGAACGCCAGGGCGGGATCATGCACGGGGCCATCGCCTGGCGCACCAAGCTGCTGGGCTGGCGCGGGCCTTATGCACTCGACGCCCTGGGCTGGCATGACCGGGCGCGGCGCAATTTCGACGGCTGGACGGTGCGTCAGAATACCGATCCGATTCCGGCGGCGCTTCCGCCGGCCGATGAGGACAGCAATCTCGCCCGCAACGAGGTTGGCCTGCATTCCAATGGCGACATGTCGAATTCCCACTACGACATGAATATCGGCTTTATCGACGCCATGTTCCGCCACATCCTGTGGACTGGCGACCTGGACTATGCCCGCGAAAAATGGCCGGTGATCGAACGCCACCTGGCGTGGGAAAAGCGCCTGTTCCGCCGCGAATACGGTCCGGAAAAGCTGCCGCTGTACGAAGCCTATGCCGCCATCTGGGCCAGCGACGACATGCAGTATCATGGTGGGGGCGTCGCCTATACTTCGGCCTACAACCTCTACCACAACCGCATGGCCGCCCGCATTGCCGGGCTTCTCGGCAAGGATAGCTCAGCCTATGCGCGCGAAGCCGAACTGATCGGGCGCGGCATGCGGCAGTATTTGTGGATGCCGGACCGTGGCGCCTTCGGCGAATTCCGCGACCTGCTGGGCGGGCAGATGCTGCACCCCAGCTACGGTCTGTGGAGCTTCTATCATACGCTCGATTCCGGGGTACCGGATGGCTTCGAAGCGGCGCAGATGGCCGCCGATCTGGAACGCCACCTGAAGCCCATTCCGGTGACCGGCGAGGGCGTGCCCATCGACCGGCCCTATCACGTCCTGCCCAGTTCCGACTGGATGCCCTATAGCTGGTCGCTCAACAATGTCGTCATGGGCGAAAACCTGCATACGGCGCTTGCGCTCTGGCAGGCGGGCGATGCGGAAGACGCCTATATGCTGACGCGCGGCAGCCTGCTGGCCAGCTTCTATATGGGCATCGCGCCCGGCAATATCGGCAGCCTCAACTATCTCGATACCTATCGCCGCGAAGCGCAGCGCGACTTCGCCGATGGCGCCGGCGTCATGTCGCGCGCCGTCGTCGAAGGCCTGTTCGGCGTCAAGCCCGATGCGCTCGACAAGACCCTGCGCCTGACGCCGGGCTTCCCGGCGGACTGGGACCACGCCAGCCTGAGTCATCCCGATCTTGGCCTGGCGTTCAAGCGCGATGGCCTGAAAGAGACCTGGACCGTCAGTCAGACGGGCACCCGCTTTGCGCGGTTCGTGCTGGACGTACCTGTCAAACATGAGCTGGTTGATGCGGTGTTGATCGACGGCAAGGAGGTGCACTGGACCGCGGTCAAGGGTGTCGGCGCGCCGAAGCTGCGCATCGAAGGCGTGCTGAAAAAGCAGGCCGTCGTGACGGTCAGCTTCAAGGGCGCGGCGCTTGATCCGGCAAAGGCGCAAGTCATCGCGGCACAGGATCGCTTTACCGCCCGTCGCCAGGGCGATTTTGAATGGTGGTCACTGGCGGCCACGCCCGCGCCCGAGCAGAAAGCGTGTGCGCTGGAAGCGCCGCGCTGGGCCACGATGAGCCGGATGCTCAAGACCGAAGCCGTCGATCTGTCCTCAACGTTCAACGCAAACGTCACGGACATCTTCGCACCGGGCAAGTACCGCTCGCCGCGTTCTCCGCACGTTTCGCTGGCCATTCCGGCGCAGGGCATCGGCGCCTGGGCCGGCCACGTCAAGGCGACGGCCAATATCGACGACGCGGCCCTGCGCAAGGCTGACGGCGAAGTGAAGTTGCCAAACGGCGTGGCTTTCAAAACGCCGGGTGAGGGCGCCAATATCGTCTTCACCTCGCAGTGGGACAACTATCCAGACGAGGCCACCGTGGCGCTCAGCGGCCAGGCAAAACGCGCCTACCTGTTGATGGCCGGATCGACCAATGCCATGCAGAGCCGCGTTACGAATGGCGAGGTTATCGTCACCTATACCGACGGCACCGAGACGCGGATGGCGCTTAAAAATCCTGAGAACTGGTGGCCGATCGAGCGCGACTACTTCATCGACGATTATCAGTTCCAGCTGTGCGGCGAAGCGCCGGCGCGGCTTGACCTCAAGACCGGCGCGGTGACCATTCCAGGACCGGACAGCAAGGGCCGAAAAGAGCGCGAAAAGATTGACGGCGGGGCGGCGAACATCCTCGACATCGATCTCGACTCGACCCGCACGCTCAAGTCACTGACCGTGCGCAGCGTCGCTAATGAGGTGGTCATCGGTCTTATGGCGGTCAGTCTGGAGCGGTAGTGTCCGCGTCGCTGTTTGCGGTCAGTTGGTAGAATTCATGCAACTTGGCGCGTAGCAGAGCCTTGTCCGGTAACTGGGTCTGGTACTGGGCAACCAGAGCCGGAGACAGTGTGCGGCTGAGCGCGTATTCGACCACTTCGTCGTCGGCGCTGGCGCAAAGCAGAAGGCCGATGGCTGGGTTTTCATGCGGCTTCTTCATGTCGCGGTCCAGAGCTTCCAGATAGAAGCTGAGCTTGCCAAGGTGCTCCGGTTCAAAGCGGCCAATCTTCAGTTCGATCGCGACCAATGCATTCAGACCGCGATGGAAAAAGAGCAGATCGAGCGCGAAATCACGGCCGCCGACCTGAAGCGAATATTGCGATCCGATGAAGCAGAAGTCGCCACCCAGTTCGATCAGGAAGGCCTTCAGCGCGGCGACGAGGCCATGATGCAGGTCGGCTTCGAGATGCGTATTCGGCAGGCCGAGAAATTCAACGACATAGGTGTCTTTGAAGGCCGTCAGAGCATTCGGGTGCATTTGTGACAGCGCTGCTGACACTTTTGGTGGATGCAGGACTGTGCGTTCAAACAGCGCCGATTTCAACTGACGTTCCAGTTCCCGGCTGCTCCACTTTTCGGCTATGGCCTGACGCATGTAAAACTCGCGTTCTTCTGGTCTTTGGCTTTGCCCCATGATCATCAGATGGTGCGTCCAAGGTAATTGTGTCAGCAGTGCTGTCACAATTTCAGAGTCACTATAGGTCTCGTAAAACTGGCGCATCCTGAACAGGTTTCTGGTCGTGAAACCGCGCAGACCAGGGTAGGTCGCGCCAATATGCTCAGCCAGTTGCTGAACGACGCCATCGCCCCATTCCGCGGCTGCAATCTTGCGGCTAAGAGCGCCACCAATTTGCCAATAGAGCTCAATGAGGGTCGCATTAACAGCGACATAAGCCTGCTGTCGCGCACGCTCAATCAACTGCATAACCGCGGCAAAGTCATCGGTTTTAGAAATCAGACTCACTTCGCCCCCGATTTGCCTGCGATTGCCGACTTGGCCAGTTGAAACAATAATTAGCGCGGACTCAACAGACAAGAGATGGAATGCATTCGCAATCCTCGGAGGTTGATTTGGGAAGTGTCCTACACGGGATTAAAGCGACGGCCGTAGCCCCTCGGCCTTGACGGTCCATCCTTTCGGGAAGCCAGGCGCACCGCCCTGGCCATCCCAGCCGCCGGCCATGAGTGCGACTGCCAGAAGCAAGCTGCCGTTCGACGGGAAGTAGGTCTCCGCCGCGCGCTGATAGCCCGGACCATCCGGATTGGCCTGCGAGGCGCCCGTCGCCGTCGGCACAAAGGCCTGAGCGTGGGCGTCGAGATGGACGCGCGGGGTCATTCCGCTCTTGCCATACTTGTTGTTTTTGGCATCGAAGAACAGCCAGTCGACCGCCTCTTCGGGGCTGCCCAGCCGCGCCGCCGTCATGGCGATCATGGCGTAGTCCCAGCCCCAGGTCTGACGCAGGTCCCAGTCGCCCTTCATGCGGTCGAGCGTCCGGCGCATGACGGCGCGATCGACATCGCGGCCCGGCAGCCAACCCAACGCCATCAAAAACGACGGGTGGTCGCGGTTCTGGCACGACTCTTCGACCGCATTGGCGCGGCACATGCCGGCAGCGCGATCCCAGAAGTCGGGCGTCGAGCCGGTCGGCAGATAGAGCCCGTCCTTTTGCGGCAGGGCAGGCCATTTCGCCAGCACCGCATCCCAGTCGGCACGACGCGGTTCGCCGCGGCGTTCGCGCCAGGCCTGGGCCGTCTCGATGCCCCAGCGGTAGTAGGCGACTTCGAACAAGGGATCGAAGGTCGTCAGCGGATCGAAATTCTCCTGCACCGGAATGATCGGCGGCCCCAGGCGATAGCGGCCGGACGCCTCATCGAAATATGCGAACGAAGCCAGAAGTTCCGCCGACTGCTCGACCAGTTCGCCATAGCGCGTCAGAATGGCCTGGTTGCGGTCGGTCCGGTCCTGTCCGGTGCGCCAGATCAGCTCGCTCATATAGATGGGGTGGGGCTGCTGCCACATGATGAAAGGCGAGACCTTGCTGGGGCTGTCGACGCCGTCCGGCCCGATCATCTTGGGCCACCAGGCGCCCTTGAGCCCTTGCGCTTCGGCGCGCGCCTTCGCCTCGGGCAGGAACCGCACATACCAGCCAAGGCTGTTTTCCAGCAGGCGGGGACGGCCCCACAGGGCAAAGTGCGCGCTATGCCAGGGGTGCATTTCCAGATGCGACTTGCCGTTCCAGCTGTTGGAGAACAGGCCCTCTTCCTGTGGCGGAAAGTTGCCCGAAGCGTTCACCGCCATCAGGTATTGCGACAGGATGACCCGGCGTTCCAGTTCATTGGCGCGCGGATCGCTGCTGCCGGCAAAATCGACCATGCCGCCGCGTGTCCAGTAGTCGCGCCAGTGCGCCGCAACGGCAGACCTGGCTTGTGCAGGTGCGGGCAGGGAGACGTCCGGCTCCTTGCCGAACTGCGTCATGACGGCAAGGGTGCGGCCGGTGGCGGAGGCGCGCCAGGCGTGCGGACCGGCCGGCTTGACCTGGCCGCCGTGCGCGATAATGGCGGAATGATAGGTGGTGGCGTCGATGCGTCGCTCCACGCGGACCTCGCTGGCGGTGCTGTAATGCACGCGGGTCGTGTGCGCGGCGGGGTTCGACCAGTCGGACGGATCGGGATTGAGCGACTTCGATACGCCGGGGAAGCTGACCATTACCGCCAGCCGTCCGTCGGCGACCAGCTGTGACTCGATTTCGACCAGGACAGCGTCCTGATAGGGCAGGACGCAGGTGACGACCGTGACCGGCTCGCCGTCATAAACGAACAAGCTGGTCAGGGTGCCGGTCCACAGGTCGAGCGTCTGGCGCGTATCGCGAATGTCTTCGAAGCGCGCGGGCTTGCCGTCCTTTGCCTTGAGGTCCAGCGCGATCCGGCCCAATGAGAAGCGGTGCGGGTTCTCGCGGATATAGGCGACCGCCGGGTTCTTCGACGCTTCGGCCCAGTCCTTGATGTAGCCGTAGCGGCGCATCTCCCCGCGCACATCGATCTCAACCTGAGTGTCCTTGACCGTAAAGCCTTGCGGATTGGCGAAGCTATGCCACGCCCATTGCGCCTCGGTCAGAAGCGGCGCGATCTTCGAATAGGGTTCGGTGAAGGTCTGCAGGCCGGTGATATCGGCGGTAAAGCCGATATTGCCATTGCCGAGCATAAGCGGCGCGGAAGGGTCGATTTCGGTGAGCACTGGGTTATGCCGAGTGACCAGCGCCTGTCGGTCGATCGCCGTTTCGGCAATCGCCGGGTGGACAGTGGCCATCGCGAGGGCGCCGGCCGATGCGCTCAGCAACTGGCGGCGGGACAGACAGGGCAGTGAAGGGAGGCTTGGCATCGGGTCATCCTGGGTGGAGTGGCTATGCGTCTCTGTTCGCAAAAAATATTGACAACGCTATCCACTATTCGGAACGGTGACATTGCAGCTGTTATCTGAAATCGCAAAGGGCAGGGGCGACACGTGGAAGTGCCTGAAAAATAAGCGAAAAGAAGGTCACCTGTTCCCGTCCAAGGCGCCTTCCGATGGCAATATTGCGCGCCTTTTACCGATGTGCCAGCGCTTTATTTGTATTACAATCAACTTATTGCAGATAAGCTTGCTTGAAAATGATGTGTTGTGCGGGTTTTGCAACATTCTTTCCCTTCTTGAAATTTTTTACTCGCTTGAATTTCAAATTTAAAACAATTTTCAAAAATATTTATCGATCCTGATCATTTGTGTTTACAAATGCTGAATTGTCCGTATCAATTTTGACATAAACTATTTCAAAAACAGGGACGGATGATGAGGGTGAACCTTCTGGCGTGTGCGGTAGCCATTGCAGGCCTGGCCCAGCCGGTGGCCATCCAGGCTGCGGTGATCGGTGAGAATACACCGGCGCGTTCGCTGACGATCGACCGCCTTGGTGAACTGCCGGCCGAT
>CAMLLA010000110.1 GCA_946480525.1 uncultured Asticcacaulis sp.
GATTCCAAAAACCGGGTAATCGTCCGTGCCGGAAAGCTCGAGACGGCCTTGGCGGCCGACAGCCTGTTGCTGATGCACTTCGCGCCCGCGCGGCTTACGGCTGACGATTTTTTCGTCGCGGCGTCGGTGTCGCGCGAAGGTCGCTACGACCTGGGCTACGAAGCGCACGGCAGTCCGGGGGGGTCCGGTCCGCTCGACCGGTTCCTTTATGACCTGACGGGCCAGGAGACACTGGGCCGGCCCGCCAGCTTCACCCGGCAACTGGCGGTCAAGAACGGCGAATTTCATTTGCGTGAGCAGGGAACAGACCTGCAATGGACCGCGAAGATCGCCAATATCGACTTCACCAAACTGCGGGGAAGGCTGAGCGGCCATATCAACCTGGCGATTGCGGGACCTGGCAACAACGCGACGATCAAGGCCGATGCGTCTGGCGAGATCGGGCTCAGGCGCGCGGTCATCACCGCCGACGTTCGCAATCTCAATCCGGCGCGCGTCTTCCCGTCGGCGGGCCTGACACGCCACCTCGCTCTGCTTGACGCGCCGGTCAACGGTCGCACGCGTATCGATTACAGCTCCCGCAACGGTTTTGAAGGCGCCTTCCTCGATCTGACCGCCGGCAAGGGGCACCTGTCGCTCGGCAATGAAAAGCAGATCTTCGACGGCGCGGATATCAAGGCGACCTACGCGTCGGCCAACCGCACGGTTGTCTTCCGCACCTTCCGTCTTCAGGCGCACCTGCTCGACACCGACCTGCACGGCTGGGTGCAGATTCAGCCGGAAGACAGGAAGGCCGGAAAAGATCTGGCCCTGACGTTCGATTTTGCCGGACCGAGGGTTACCGGCAGGCTGGCCGATGATTTCGGCCGCCAGACCCTGACCAATGCACATGTGCGCGGCAGCTTCGTTCCCCATAAGCGCGAGTTCCGCTTCGACACGGCGACCGGCAGTCTGAATGGCGCGCCTCTGGAATCGCAAGGTCTGGTCTATACCGGCGCAGACGGCAAGCTGGGCGCGGATCTGACGGCCAGGATCAAGGGCCGCTTTACCAAGGAGGAGGTCTTTGCCTTCTGGCCGGAAGACCTTTCGCACATCCTGCGCACCGACCTGATCGAACGTATCCGCGGCGGCGAGTTCGCCAATGCCGATTTCGTCCTCAAGGTAAAGCCGGGCGAGTTCGGCCACCTGTCGGACGAGAACCTCAGGCTGGATTTCGACTTTGCCAACGTTAAACTCGGCACGCATGACAAACTGCCCGATGCCGAAGGCCTCAAGGGCCACGCCATCCTGAAGGGCAACAGCTTCGCCATGGATGTGACCGAAGGCCGGATGGTGGAGGTCCAGATGACCAAGGGTGGATTGCTGGTTCCCAGCTTCCACGATCGTTCCACCCAGACCCACATCTGGGTCGAAAGCCAGGGTGAGGCCGTCAAGGTCATCGAGGCGGTCGATCCGATCTCTGATGGCGAACTGAAGAAAAACGGTCTGAACCGGGAACGCCTGAATGGCCAGTCGAACGTGCGGCTCGACATCACCTTCCCGACTCTGCGCAAGATCACAAATGACAATTTCGGCCTTACCTTCGACGCGACGATCGAGGATGCCGGCATGAAACAAGCGGCGCTCGGCTGGGATCAGACCGGCGGCACGCTGAAGGTCCGTGGCGACCTGCTGGCCAATAGCCTTGTGGTCGCCGGGCCGGCGAAGGTCGGTCCGTACCGTGGCGATATTTCCTATCGCACCCAGTTCGTTCCCAAGGCTCAGACGATCGACTTCAAGGGCAGCTTCAACGCCGCGCAGTTCGGCGGCAGCCCGCGCGTGCCTGTGCCGATCACCGGTCAGTTCGTCGTCCAGGACGGCAAGGGCAAAGGCAATGTTGATTCCGCCATCTTCCGTGGCAATGTCGACTGGACGAACGAGGGCTCTGACGACAAAAGGCGGCCCTCCCAGGTCAATATCTCCGGTGTCACCCTGGCATCCGGCATGGTCGCCCAGGGTCTGCCCATGTTCGAGCGGTTGAAAGCGGAGATCCCCACGCAGATTTCCCTTTTGCGCTCCGGCGATATCTGGAGCGGCGGGGTCGAGGCCGAGAGCCTGTCGGGCGATATCGCCTACATCGACGGGCAGTTGCCGCGGCTCGTCTATCAGGCGACCATCACTCCGGACGAGGCGCGCGAACTGGGCTACGGCGCGTTGCCCGTGTTCAGCGAGGCGCGGCACCTGACGGTCAATGTCGCGCTCGACAGCGAATCGAAGGAAGCCCTGCTCAAGCTGGACGACATGAACGCGGTGCTCGGCTGGTCCGAACAACCGGGGTCCGACGAACTTCTGCGCCGGGTGAACATGAAGGTGCGGCCGCAGGACTGGGCCACGCTGGGCCTGCCGAAAGCCTTCTTCACGCCCGCCGCCACGATCGAAGTCACGGCGCTATGGAGGCAAACACCGCAAAAGCTCATTGGCCAGGTCAGGATGTTGGGGGAAACCATTGATTTCGACATGCCGACCCGCGAAGCCAGGGATCAGATCGACTATACGCTGCAGGTACGCGGTACGGTCAACGACACCATACTGACGGCACTTGGCTATTCGCAAACGCCCGTTCGGATAAAAGGCAATCTCGCTTCGGTCTTCACGCTCTACGATACGCCGGGACACCCAGCGGCAATCGCGAATGTCGATGCCCAGCAGGCTGAACTGGGCGTGCGTGCTACTGACTGGACAAAGTCGGCAGGCGAGGCAGCGACCTTCAGCGTATCGTTCGACGAGCAGACGGTCGACAGCAGCAAGCGCGGCGGCGTCAACCTGTCGCGCATCCTGGCCAGCGGCGACCGGATACGGATCGACGGCCGCGCCTCTTTCGCCGCGAACGGTGAGCTGGAATTCGCCGATTTTTCAAATCTCTATCTTCGCGACTTCATAGATGTGACGTTCAAGCACTATGTACTGCCGGCGCAAGGCACGAACGTCATCGCGATCAGCGGCAAGCAACTCGACCTCAGGCCCTGGCTCGAAAACGAACGCGACAGGCAAGGCTTTGCGGAGACGACGACCTCTGTCGCGCCGGCGTCAGTTGACGCGCCGCCAGCCCGCATGCCAACCCATTTCGTCGTTGCCCTGGATCGTCTGCAAACCTCGGCCGATGGCGCTTTCACGGGTGTTAGGCTGGATGTGAACTGGGACGGTCACAGCGGTCTGGACGGGCAGGGCACGGCACACGCCATCAGTGGCGCCCCCGTCGCCATCGCTTTCCAGTCGCAAGGCGCCTACAGCCTGTTCAACCTGCGCACCAACGATTTCGGCAATCTTCTGCGAACCTATAGCGGGGTGCGCAATGTTTATGGCGGCAAGGCAGAGGTGACCGGCGCCTATATGAACGGCCAGGTCGATGCGCGCATTGCCGGCGAGAACATCCGCGTCAAGCAGATCCCGGTTCTGGCGCAACTTCTCACCGTCGCGTCCATGACCGGCCTGAACGACACCCTGACCGGTGAAGGCATTGCTTTTACAGATTTTGAGTTCCCCATCCGCTACCGCGGCGACACGCTGTTTGTGCGAAACGGCTGGGCCAAGGGCAAGGCGTTGGGCATCAATGTCTGGGGCACGACCGATGTCGGCGACAAGACGATGGCGCTGAACGGCACGTTGATTCCGGCCTACCGCATCAACGCCCTATTCGGTGACGTCAAGTCGAACGGCCTGGGCCTGGTCGGCATCAAGTACGACGTCAAGGGCGCTTTCAAGACACCGCAGGTCGGCGTCGATCCTTTGTCGGTCATCATGCCGGGCTTTATCAAGGTTTGGGAAAACGACCAGCGCAAGGACCCGATCGCACCTTTAAACCTGCCCGAGACCAAGGAAGCGGTGCGGGCCTTGCGCAACAAGACGGCCGATCTGGCGGTGAATTGATTCCAAGCTGGAGCTTGCTGCTGGCCCGCGCAAGATGGTCCACAGATTACACAGATGCACACAGATTATCCCAGCGAGCGGACTAAGCAGTGCCTCTTCGGCTGGAAATACCGACAGCGCAAAGCGCTGTCATTTCATGCAGTCATTTTACGCCAGCGCGTCAACGGACGCCGATAATCTGTGTGCATCTGTGTAATCTGTGGACAACCTATTTAGGCAACCACACGCCCGGTCCTAGACCGGCTTGACCAGAACGATCTTCTTCTTGCCTTGAGCAACCTTGATCACGCCCTCGGCATTGAGGTCGGCCCTGGTCACCAACTGGTTCCCATCGCTGATCGCCACGTCGTTGACGCGCAAGCCGCCGCCCTGAGCCAGACGGCGGGCTTCGCCGTTAGACTGAGTCAGGCCGATCTTCGTCGCCAGGGCCGCGAGCATAATCCCTTCGGCAAGTTCTGAAGCCGGCACTTCGACAGTCGGCAGGTCGGCCGACAGCACGCCTTGTTCGAACGCTTTTTGAGCGGCATCACGCGCCGTAGCGGCCGCTTCAGCGCCGTGGACCATCTTGGTCGCTTCATCAGCCAGAATCTTCTTGGCCTCATTGATCTCGGCGCCCTCAAGCTTTTCAAGACGGGCGATCTCATCCAGTGGCAGGGCGGTGAACAGGCGCAGGAAGCGGCCGACATCGGCGTCTTCGGCATTGCGCCAGTACTGCCAGTAGTCATACGGGCTCAGCATGTCGGCATTGAGCCAGACCGCGCCGCTGGCGGTCTTGCCCATCTTGCCGCCCGACGCCGTCGTCAGAAGCGGCGTCGTCAGGCCGAAGGCCGCCTTGGTGTTCATGCGGCGCGTCAGCTCGACGCCGTTGACGATATTGCCCCACTGGTCCGAGCCGCCCATTTGCAGCACGCAGTTATAGGCTTCGTTCAGCTCACGGAAGTCGACCGCCTGCATCAGCATGTAGTTGAATTCGAGGAAGGTCATCGGCTGCTCACGCTCAAGGCGCAGCTTGACTGAATCGAAGGTCAGCATGCGGTTGATGGTGAAATGCGTGCCGAACATGCGCAGGAATTCGATGTAGCCGAACTTTGACAGCCAGTCGTCATTATTGACCATGATGGCCTGCGTGGCGCCGTCGCCAAAGGTCAGGAACTTCGAGAAGACCTGCTTGATGCCATTCATGTTCGACTGGATCTGGTCGTCAGTCAAAAGCGGCCGCTGCGTGTCCTTGAAGGTCGGGTCGCCGACCTTGGTCGTGCCGCCGCCCATGAGTACGATCGGCTTGTGGCCGGTCTGTTGCAGCCAGTAGAGCAGCATGATCTGCACCAGGGATCCCGCATGAAGTGACGACGCCGTGGCGTCGAAACCGATATAGCCAGTAATCGGGCCTGCCGCCGCCAGGGTGTCGAGCGCCTCGGCGTCGGTGCACTGATGGATGAAGCCACGCATCGAGAGCGTGCGCAGGAGGTCGGATTTGAAGCTTTGCTCGGTCATGATTTGGGTGCAGTATAAAATAGAAAAGGGGTGCTGTGTGACCCCGCCGTCCGTCACAGTCAAGAGTGCGCAAGGAAATGTCATGAAAGTTTTGGGTTTTATGACCGGGACGTCACTCGATGGCATCGATATGGCGATACTCGACACTGACGGTGAAACACAGCTTGCGTTCGGGGCGTGGGCGGAAATGCCGATGCCGTTTGAGACGCGCAAACTTCTGGAAGCTACCGTCAAAACTGCGCTGCAATGGCCGCGCGGCGCGACCGAACCCGCGATCTTCGCGGAGGCGCGAACAGCGTTGGTGGACTGGCATGTATCGGTGTCGGCGGCGTTCCTGAAAGACAATGGCCTGTCGTACAGTGATCTCGACGCCATGGGCGTTCACGGCCAGACCGTCCTGCACGAACGGCCTCGCAATGGCCTGCCGGGCCGAACGGTGCAGTTGTTCGACGGCCAGGCCTTTGCTGACGCGACGGGAGTGACCGTCGTCTGTGACTTTCGTCAGGCCGATATTGAAGCCGGCGGGGAGGCGGCGCCGTTGGCTCCGGTCTATCACCGTGTCCTGGCCCAAAAGGCCGGCCTTGAGCTGCCGGTCATCGTCGTCAATCTTGGTGGGGTCGCCAATATCACCCTGATCGATGAGTGCCTGAACCTGACCGCGCTCGATACCGGCCCGGCCAATGGCTTGATGGACCAGTGGATGCGCAGGCATGGCCGCGGCGACTATGACCACGAAGGCCGCATTGCATCAGAGGGCCGCGTTCACCCAAATATCGTCGCCGGCTACATGGCGCATCCCTATTTCAAGGCCGTCGCACCGAAGTCGCTCGACCGCTACGACTTTACGCTCGATGCCGTTTCGGCGCTCTCATGCGAAGACGGCATGGCGACGCTGAGCGCCTTTACCTTGCAAAGCCTTCTGTCCGGGATTGCGGCCGTCGGCGCCAAACCCAAATCGGTTATCCTGGCTGGCGGGGGGCGTCACAATGCCCATCTGGTCAACCAGATCCGCGAGGCGCTGGCGCCCGCCAAGGTCGTGCTGGCCGAAGATCTGGGCTGGCGCGGTGGGGCGATCGAAGCCGAGGCTTTCGCCTATATGGCGGCGCGGTCCCTGAAGGGCCTGCCGATCTCCTTTCCCGGCACAACGGGCGTCAAAGCGCCGCTCACGGGCGGCAAGGTGAGCTATCCGAAGCGTACACAGTCCATAGCAAGCTAAGGGGGCACCATGAAAAACCGCATTCTGCTCATTACAGCCGCGTGTCTGGCGGCCTGTTCGCCCCAGGCTGACAAGAGCACGGACAGCGCATCGGCGCCCGTATCTGAAGCGGCTTCCGCCTCCGTATCGAGCGCTGCGGAGACATCCTCGGCCGTGACCGTCGCCGAACTCCCGGCAGGGTTCGTCGGCAAATGGGACGCGCCGCCCAGGCCGTGCAGCACGTCTTACCGCGCAGAAATGCAGCTTGATGTCACCCCGACCGCGTTAAGCTTTTTTGAAAGCGGCGGCACGATCAAAAATGTCAAGGTCAATAGCCCGACCGATGTCGTTGCTGACGTCGCCATGTCAGGCGAGGGCGAGACCTGGGAAAGGTCGATGCGCATGGCCCTTACTGACAACGGCAAGACCCTAACCATCGACGAAGGCAAGGGCGGCGTGCGCGTCCGCTGTTCGTAGAATCACAGCCGAGGGGAAAGCCGTGTTCAAACCTTTTCTAATGTTGACGGCCAGCTTAAGCCTAGCGGCCTCGCCAGCCGTCGCAGAACATAAAACCAAACTCATACCACCGGCCTTCCATGGGTCGTGGCATGAGCCTGAGCGCGCCTGTCAGTATGAGTTTGGCTATGTGAACATTGAAGAGGACAGCTTGTACTCTGAGGAAGCCGAAGGAACGGTTACCTCGGTAACGATCCGCGACAAGCGCTCTATATCTGTCACGGCTCAATTCACCGGCGAATGGACGCCGGGCGGCGGCAAGCCAATACGGTTAACGTTATCCGCCGATGGCAGAGAGATGACAGCCTACGTCAGTGGCGCCGTTAAGCTGGTGCGCTGCCCGTAACGGCTTGCCATCCTCTCCAGCCATGATAGTCACATAAGTGACTATTACGGAGAGCGAGATGGCGGGCAAAATATCTATCGGAATCGGCGTGGGCATGGCCCTGTTTATGTCCGCTGTATCGGCTTTCAGCGTCGAATTGCCAGCGGACACGGTCGCGAAGATCGATGCCGCGGCGCAAGCCGCCATCACGGTCAACCAGACGCCGTCCGCCCAGGTCGCCATCATCAAGGACGGTGAGATCGTTTACTCCAAGGCGTTCGGTCTGGCGTCGATCGATGGCAATGTGAAAGCGACGACAAAGTCGCGTTATCAGATCGCTTCCGTTTCGAAAGCGTTCACCGCGGCGGCCGTCCTGGCGCTGGTCGAAGACGGCAAGCTGTCGCTCGACGACAAGGTGTCGAAATGGCTGCCCGATCTGACCTCGGCCGATCAGATCACCGTCCGCCAGCTGCTCAGCCACACCTCGGGCTATTCCGACTACTGGCCGCAGGACTACGTCATGGAGATGGTGACGAAGCCGACGACCGCGCGCGCCATTGCGGATAGCTACGCCAAGGCGCCGCTCGATTATCAGCCGGGCGATGACTGGCAATATTCGAATACGGGCTATGTCGTTGCCGGGCTGATTGTCGAAAAGGCCTCGGGCAAGCCGCTCTTTCAGTTTATGCAGGACCGCATCCTGACGCCGATAGGCATCGACGATGCGCTCGACGCCGGGGCCGTCGATCTGAAGGCGCCGGACGCGCTTGGTTACCAACGCCAGGGCCTTGGCCCCAACCGCCTGACGCCGCTTGCAGGACGCAACTGGACCTTTGCCGCCTGGCCGCTCATCCTGACGGCGGAGGACGTCGCCAAATGGGACCTGAGCATTCTCAACAGGTCTTTGTTCAAGCCGGCGACCTATGACGAGCAGGTCAGGACGATCAAGCTTAACAATGGCAATGACACGGGCTATGCCATGGGCTGGTTTGTCCGCAACGCCAATGGTCGCAAGATCGTGTCGCATACCGGAGAGGGCGCCGGCTACCTGACCAGCAACCGCATCTATCCCAATGACGGTGTGGCCATTGTCGTGCTGACCAATTCGATGTCGGGCAACGCCTTTACCGAGATTTCCGATCGCATCGCCTTCCAGCTCCTGCCGCAGACGGGAGTGGACGCGCAAGTGCTCACGGCCTTCAGGGCCCTGCAGCAGGGACAGGCTGACCGTAACCGCTTCACCGACAACTTCAATCTCTATCTGAGCGAAAAGGCGCTTGCGGATCACAAGCAATATCTGGGCGCCCTCGGTGAAGTCGTTACTTTCCAAATGCAAGGATCGTCGAAGCGCGGCGGTATGGATATTCGCTCTTATCGCTTGCGCGCCGGGGAAAAGGTACTGAGCCTCAGCGTCTTCGTGACCAAGGACGGCCGTTTCGATCAATTCCTGGTGTCGGCCGTTAACTAAATCCCCGCGCGCATCTTTGGCATGGCATAATGCTGTTACGACAGAGGAGGGAATGTCATGCGGTTGCTGATGTGCGTATTGCTTATGGGTATCGCTACCGGCGCGGTCGCGCAAACTTCGACCATCCCCACGGCCTTTCAGGGCGTGTGGAGCCAGTCGCTTGAGACCTGCGCCGATCCGAATGAAGATACGCACGGTTTCACGGTTGGCGCTGCGTCTCTGTCCTATTACGACGGCTCGGCCGCGGTAGCATCGGTGGAGATCGAAAGCGCGACGAAGATCACGGTTGTCGCGGACTGGAACGCCGAGGGCCGCCGCTACCGCGATACGCATCAGCTTATGCTTTCGGACAATGGCAATGAGCTGTCGATCACAGGGTTTGGCCGCGACGGCAAATCGGTTGTGGTCCGCTGCCCGGCCTAGATCGATATAGCGACAAACGAAAACTTGGATCGGGAATGATGCTTTCAACCAAGATCATTCCGATCTAATGCCGTTTTGTCCTCTCGATGCCTTCAGGACGTCTGGAACGGGGCCTGACCAAGGAACTGCCGGATATCCCCGGCGACCTCATCTGCACGGGTATGGATGAGGTCGTGCTGGCCGCCTGGCACGACCATCAGCCTTGCATCGGGCAAGCTGCCCGCAAAATGCTGGCCGACCGCAAGCGGACTTATAGGGTCGTCATCGCCCCAGATCAGCAGGCAGGGGTGATGAATCTCTGCGAGCCGGGCCGACACGTCCGGGCGCTCGGACATCACCCAATCGGCCACTTGTGCGAACTCTTCCCGGTAATTGATCCGCCAGTCGACAGCACCCATTTCCGATATATCCATGCCGCCGGCCGTCACCGCCAGAACGATCCTGCGCACCTTGTCGGGATTGCGCAAGGCGATGGTCAGGGCGATGGCGCCGCCCATGGACTGGGCCAAAAGATCGACCGGTTCGTCGCCGATCTGGGCTTCGACCAGGGCCACCAGGTCCTGATAGGAATTCACCTTCGGGTCGGCGGGATTTTCGCCCAGACCCGGCCAGGCGAAATAGACCTTGTCCCAGTTTTCGGGCAGTTGATCCCCCAGGGGGCGCCAGAACGCCGCCGAGCCACCGACGCCGGGAAGAAAGAACACCCTCATTTCACCAACCCCTTCAACGGCACGCGCGTCAGTTCGACATCTTCCTTATTAGTTGCGTAGGCGACGTAGAGCCAGTCGCCCCACACCACGCTTTTCGGATAGGAATAGCCCGGACGCTTGTATTGCCCCGGATAGCGCAAGGGCTGGAGATCACCCTTGCCACGCAGCCGATACGACCGGTCGAACACACGGCTATCGTCGCTTAGCGTGACGGCCAACGGTATGCGCACCTTATCGACGCCGACGGCTGTGGCGAAATAGGCCGTACCATCGGGCAGGTTGCCGGCGCTCTGCTTGGCGCGGGCATCCGGCATGTCGGTTAGGACCGGCGTCGTCCAGGTCTCGCCGCGATCGCAGCTTTCCGACGCCAGCTGCCTGAAGCTTTCGGCCTGGTCGCGAAACACCATCACCGCACACGCGCCACGCAGAAACAGGCTGGGCTCAAGCTCGCGACTGACCCTGCCGTCGTGAGGCAGGTTCTCCATCCACCCGCGCGTCCAGCCGCCGACCGCCAAAGGATCATCAGTATAGAAGGGCGCCACGATCATGCCCGGCCGGACATGAAAGGCCGTAACCGTCCGGCCGCCGCCAATGGCGTGCGGGTCCTGCTCGATAATGCCTTCAACGGGGTGTCCGTCTGCGCCCATGACGCGCTGGCGCCCGGACCACTTAACGCCGTCGCG
>CAMLLA010000111.1 GCA_946480525.1 uncultured Asticcacaulis sp.
ATGCCGTCACCGTCAACGGTGGCCAGCGCCATGGCATTGGCGTCATTGGGCTCCCTTGCGCGCGCATCCTTCATCCATTCACCAAACAGCGAGAACGGTTCCTGGCTGGCAATCTCCATCTCGTGCGCCAGGTGCGCGGACGCGAAATCGTCGGCGCTGGGGCTGGCTGGGATTACGCTGGAAGGATCGACAGGCTTCCGGGACATGGTTAGCGGCCCTTTAAGACTTTGAAAACGGTCGGCAGGCCATAACTCTTTTTATAAGCCAACGTAAAGATGTTCCACCCGCCATGTCCGCCAAACGCCAAAATGAGATTGTCGATCCGCACCTTCTGAACGGCCGGGACAGCGAGGCGCGCCGCGCGGCCCTGTCCGAACTCGGCCTGGCGCCCGGTTCCAGCGACGAGATCATCCGCAAGGCATTTCGCGCCCGGTTGAAGGAAAGCCATCCCGACCTGACCGGCGGCTCGGATGTGGCCTTGCGCCGCATCATCCTGGCGCGCGACTTGTTGATGAACGACAACCGCAATGGTGCGGCGAATGCGCGCTGGCTCAAGGACCTGGCCGAAAGCGGCGTCGACGGCGATGGCGCCCAGCTTCTCAATATCACGCTTGAACAGGCCATTTACGGCGGCGAAGCTGTGCAGGACGTACACGCCCTGGAAATCTCTCAGGCCCACGAAGAAGTTACCTCGCTCAGTCAGATGAAAACCCTGCGCATCACCCTTCCCGCGGGTCTGCGCGACGGCGACAGGCTGCGCCTGACGACCGAAGGGGCGCCGCGCCCCGAACAGCTGTTCCGTATCCACATCGTCACCGAAAATGGCACGCACATCGACGGCGACGACGTTCATGTCGTGGCCAAGATCGACGGCCGCTTGCTGTTCAGCGGCGGCCCGGCCGTCGTCGACACGCCCCACGGTCCGCGTGAGGTCCATATTCCGCGGGGGGACAGCCAGTTGACGCTGAAAGGCCTGGGTCTGCCAGCGACCGGGAAACGCGGCTGCGGCGACCTGCACGTCCGCCTGGAAGCTTCGACCGTGTCGAACCGCGCATGGAGCGACGCCATGGTCGACTTCCGCCGCAAATGGGCGAGCTGACAGCAATCTTCACGGCGCTTTTCAGCGGCACCGTCCGCTGACCATAGTTCATCGCTCCACCTACAGGGTTTAATGCACCCTGAACCCGCAAAAAACTGCTTGCCGTTTTCAAGTAAGAAAGTAATTTCTGCATGCGAAAATTGAGACGGTAGCGGGACTGCGCGTGCGCATCCCGATGGTCGAGCTCAGCTGCGCACAAGATCATTCCACGCGCTGAACGGACCAATGCAATGACACAGCTTCACCGCCGCGACCTTATGAAAGCCGCCGCTGCCCTGGTGGCGACGTCAGGTGTCCCGCTGAGCGCCAGCGCCGCCACAGGCAGAGCGGACCGCCTTTGGTATAACCACCCCGCCGGTACCTGGGATGAGGCCCTTCCGATTGGCAACGGCCGGTTGGGCGGGATGGTGTTCGGCCGCGTTGCTCAGGAACGCCTGCAACTCAACGAGGACACGCTATGGGCCGGCGGCCCCTACAACCCGGTCAATCCCGATGCCCGTTCAGCCCTCCCCGAGGTGCATCACCTGCTTGAACAAGGCAGGTTCAAGGAAGCGACCGATCTGGCCAGTGCAAAAGTCATGGCGAAGCCGCTATGGCAGATGTCATATGGTACGCTTGGCGACCTGCTGTTGAGCTTTGATGAGGCGGAACGGCCGTCCGATTACCATCGCGAACTCGACCTTAAGACAGCGATCACGGCGACACGTTTCCACACGCGACGTGGCGCCGTACAGCGCGAAGCCTTTGTTTCCGCGCCCGCTCAGGTCATCGTCATGCACATCAACGGTCCAAAGGGAGCGCTTGATTTCGCACTCGACTGGCGACCTCCGCGCAAGACGCAATATACCTCTCCCGCCTATTCAGGGTCGGCAACCACCCTGACCGAAACCAGTGAAATAGATTGGCTGCAAAGCGAAGCTGCCGAGGCCCGTGCGGGAACGGCCGATGGCGAGGGTGCGATTCTGTTCACCGGGCGCAATGAGGATGGCCCGGATACGCCGGGCAGGCTGAGCTATGCGATGCGCGTCAAGGTGCTGTCGGATGGTCGCGTCGCAGTCGAGAATGGCCGTCTGGCTGTACGCGACGCTACAAAGGTAACGCTGCTGGTCGCGGCCGCGACCAGCTTCATCCGCTATGACGACGTCTCGGGCGAGCCCGTCGCCAAGGTGCGCGAACAGACCGACGCCGCCGCACACCAGTCCTACGCGGCGCTGAAACGCGCCCATATTGTCGACCATCAGGCGCTATATGACACGATGTCGCTCGATCTGGGCGGACACGGCGCCCACAGCCGGCCTACCGACACGCGCATAGCCGCGGCCGAAGGCGCGACCGACCCGGCGCTGGCCGCGCTGTATTTCGCGTATTCGCGCTACCTGCTGATCGCGTGTTCGCGACAGGGAACCCAGCCTGCCAACCTTCAGGGCATCTGGAATGAAGGCACCAATCCGCCCTGGCAAAGCAAGTACACGATCAATATCAACACCGAGATGAACTACTGGCCCGCCGACCCATCGGGGCTTAGCGCATGTGTCGAACCGTTGCTGCGCATGGTTGAAGACCTGTCGGTCACAGGCGTCGCGACAGCGCAGACCATGTACGGCGCGCGCGGCTGGGTGGCGCACCATAATACCGACCTGTGGCGGGCGACCGCGCCGATCGATGGCCCGATGTGGGGCTTGTGGCCCTGTGGCGGGGCGTGGCTGTGCAACACGTTGTGGGACCACTATGACTACACGCGCGATCCAAAGGTTCTGGAGCGACTTTATCCTGTAATGAAAGGCGCTTCGCTGTTCTTTCTTGATACGCTGGTTGAGGATGCACGGGGGCGCGGCCTGGTCACCTCACCGTCAATTTCGCCGGAAAATCAGCATCCTTACGGCTCGTCGCTCGCCATCGGCCCGGCCATGGACCGCCAGATTGTTCGCGACCTGCTTGACCATACCGTGTCAGCCGGCAAGCTGCTGGGCCGGGACGCGGATCTGCTGACGGAGCTGGCGGCGACGCGTGCCCGGATCGCGCCAGACCGGATAGGCGCCGGCGGTCAGTTCCAGGAATGGCTGGAGGACTGGGATGCCCAGGCGCCCGAACAGCACCATCGCCATGTTTCGCACCTTTATGCCGTCTATCCCAGTTCACAGGTTAATGTCCGCGACACTCCGGAATTGATAAAGGCGGCCAAGGTGACGCTCGACAACCGTGGCGACCTGGCGACCGGCTGGGGAACGGCGTGGCGTCTGTGCCTATGGGCGCGCATGGGCGACGGCGAACGCGCACATGGCATCCTCAAGGCGTTGCTGGGCCCGCAACGGACCTATCCCAACATGTTCGACGCCCATCCACCGTTCCAGATCGATGGCAATTTCGGTGGCGCAGCCGGCATACTGGAGATGATCGTGCAATCCTGGGGTGGAGACATCCATCTGCTGCCCGCCCTTCCCTCCGCGTGGTCGTCGGGCGAAATCAAAGGCGTACGGGCGCGCGGGGCGCTGCAAATCGACATGGCCTGGAAGGATGGCAAGGTCCGGTCACTGGTCATCAAAGGACCGGCAAATACAGATGTGCGTCTGCATATTCGCGGCGAGACGAAAGCCGTAACCCTGGATGCCAAGGGACGCTATGGCTATCGCCCGAACTGACGCGTGACGAAAAAAAGCGCCGGGCATTACCGGCGCTTTTCTGCGGGAATGTTCTGACAGCTACCGAATCGCCACCAACTTGCCATTTTCGGTGACGACGAACAGTTTATCGCCGACGGCAATGGGGGCGATATAGGCGGCGCCGCCGATATTGATCGATTCCACCGCTTCACCGGTGTTGGGATCGAAGGCAACGGCCTCCCCTTTCGAGTTGACCAGGACCAGACGGCTGTTGGCCATGACCGGGCCTGCCCATTGCGGCAGCTTGCGCGCGTCCTTGCTCCCTTTGCCGAGGCCGAAAAAGCCTTTGCCTCCCTTGGCAACCTTGCCTTCGTTGAGTTCCTTGACCCAGTAGATCAGGCCGCTGTCGCGGTTGGCGGTCAGGAGTTCGCCCTGGACCGTCAGCAGGAAGACGACGTCGCCCGCCACCCACGGCGCGTTGGTGCTGTCCGCGGCGACGGACCACACCGGCTCACCCGTGCGGGCGTTCATGGCCTGGAAGACGCCCGAATGGCTGGCGGCGAAGATTGTGCCGTTATAGAGAACCGGGCGGCCGGAAATGTCGCGGATCTCCGAAATGGCGTTGGTCCGCGTCTGCTTGGCCAGGACCTGCGTCCATTGCGGCTGGCCGCTGGTGGTATTGAGCGCGACGAGTTCACCTGACGAAAACGGCGCGTAGACGGTTTCACCCGACAGGATCGGCGACGCCGTCTTCAACAGGCGCGCCGGTTCCGCGATCGCCTGATAGGTCCAGTCCATATCGCCGGTTTCGCGATTGAAGGCGAATATCTGGTTATCGACGTCGGTTGCGAAGACGTATTTGTCGTTGACCACGGGCGCGGCGTGCATCTGGGTGTCGACCGTCTTCTGCCACAGGGTCGCGCCCGAGGACGCATCCAGTGCGGCGATAAACCGGAAGCCGGAGGTGACATAAAGCTTGCCGTCTTCGCTCAACGCAAGACCGCCGCCGAAGCCCAGCTTGTCGCGCTTGATCTTCGGATTGAGATCAACCGACCAGGCTTGCGAGCCTGTATTGACGTCGAAGGCCGAAACACGGGCCTCCCCATCCAGCGTATAGATCAGGCGGCCGTCCGAAACCGGCTGCGCCAGGACCTGGCCTTCCCCCTTGCCGCCGGCGCCGATCGACTTCGACCAGGCGACGCGGAACGACTTGGCGGCGTCGGCGTTCTGGACAATCGCATCCTGGGGTCCACCCGCCATCAGCCAGTTCGCCACCGGCTGGGCCGGCGGAATATAGTAGCCGACGCCCTTAAGGCTCTTGGCCGGCTCGACCTTTTGTTCGAAGGCGACGATCGACAGGCGTTGCCCCTGCGACGCGACCGCTCCGTCGTCCTTGTCACCGCCACCACCAATGCGGTTCAGGAGCGGAATGGAGGAACACGCGCTCAAGGCGACGCAGGCCAGACCTATGGCCAGAAGGCTGGCGCCCTTCATCCCTCTCCTGAAAGCGGTCATCCTGTAAGCGGTCATTCTGGCTTTTCCTGTGAAGGTGCGTATGCGTGTGTCGTGAGGATTTATTGCGGCAGCATTACTGCGGCATCTGCGGCATGCCCTGCATCGGCGGGACGGGCGCGTCCTTGACCTCAGGCAGGGCCATGGCCGACTTTGCTGTCGGCACGGCGCCGGAGTCGATGGCCAGGGTAAATTCCTGGGCGCGCTGCTTGACGCCTTCGGGCGTGCCAAGCGTCAGGGCCAGGACCTGCAGATCGGCGCGCGCGCCCTTCAGGTCACCATTCTGCATCTTGGCGACGGCCAGGGCTTCCTTCGCCAGCGGCGCATAGGGACGGTCGTCCTTCGCCAGCGGCTCCAGGCGTTTCTTGATGTCTTCCAGCGAAGCCTTGTCCATGGCGAGATAGGCCGCCTTCAGAGCGGCCAGGTCAGCGATGATCGGGCTGGGCGCGGTCTTGGCGGCGGCATCAAGTCCGTTGATCGCCTCTTCGGTCTTGCCGTCCTTGAGGTTCATGCCGGCCAGTTGCATCAGGGCCAGTGCCTTATAGGCCGGCGTACCGGATTTGGCGATCTCCTCGAACTTCGTGCGCGCCAGGCCAAGATCGTTCTTGCCCGTCGCTTCAATCGCGGCCTGGTAAGTTTCCGACGCCTTGGCCGCTGTGTTGTCCTGCCACGACTGCCATCCCCACACACCAAGCGCGATGGCCAGAGCGCCACCGAGAACAAGGGCGGCCCACGGCGCGGACTTCTTGACGATCGACACCCATTTATCGGTGCGAAGCTCTTCTTCGGTTTCGTCAAAAATATCGCTCACTGCGCATCCTCTTAGGCGGTAGGGTCTTCAGGGCACCGACGCGTGGTCCACACCGGGTAATTCGGCGGGAACCTAGCCTTTGACAAGGCGTTACGCAACCGGATTACTGAACGCACGCCAGAGTCCTGACCAGCGCTCCCCCCGAATTCCAGATTCCCTCTGAATTATTTTGAAAAATATGTCTCTTCTGGGGCGGGAAAGCTGCGCTCCCTGACATCTTTGGCATAGGCCTGGACGGCGGCGCTGATCTGGTTGCGCAGGTCGGCATAATGGCGGACGAATTTGGGCGTCCAGTCGAACAGGCCCAGCATGTCGTCGGTGACCAGCACCTGGCCGTCGCACGCCTTGGACGCACCGATTCCAATCGTCGGCGCCGCGACCTTCGTGGTGATCTCAGCCGCCAGGTCTTCGGCCACGCCTTCAACGACGATGGCGAATGCGCCAGCCTCGTCGCTGGCCAGGGCCTCATTGATGACCCGCTCGCGTTCGGCCTCCGTCCGGCCCTTGGCCTTGAAGCCGCCTTCGACATTGACCGCCTGGGGGCGGAGGCCGACGTGGCCCATGACCGGAATGCCGCGCTGGACCAGGTAGCGGATAGTGTCAGCGACCGTCGGCCCGCTTTCGACCTTGACGGCCTGGGCGCCGGTTTCCTTGAGGAGACGGACAGCGTTGGCGAAGGCCTGCTCCGGCCCGGCCTCGTAGGAGCCGAACGGCATGTCGATAACGACGAATGCCCGGCGCGCACGGCGCATGACCGCCTGCCCGTGCAGGCTCATCATCTCTAGCGTTACGCCGATGGTGTTGGGCAGGCCATGAACGACCATGCCGACGCTGTCGCCGACCAGCAGGATGTCGCAGTGCTCATCCATGATCTCGGCCATCGGCGCCGTATAGGCGGTCAGCACGACCAGCGGGGTCTGGCCCTTGCGAGCACGGATTTCAGGGGCGGTCAAGCGTTTGACGACGGCTTGGGTCTGGCTGCTCACGGTATACTCCATAAAGGCACACCGATATCTGGGGCGCCCACAGGCCGCGCACCAGTCCTCAGAGCGCTTCTTCCTGTGAGTAGGCGTAATACAGGCCCAGAATCGCCGCGCAAAGCACAAAACTCAAGCCAAAGAACATCGGCGTCTGCATGAAGCTCAGATAGCTGTCCGAATGTTCGGCCATGCGCATCATGTCCCGGCCGGCGCCGCCAACAAACTCCGCGCCCGCGCGCAGGGTTTGATCGGTATCTGCGGCGGCACGGCGATAGAGCATCTGGCCGTTGAGCTCCCAGTCCGGCACGCGCACGAACTGAGCCAGGGCGTAGACGCCGCCGATAGAGCCAGCCAGCACGACCAGCCATTGTCTCAGCCACATGCGCATCTGGAGCCTGCGCGTTACGCGTACAGCAAAGACATCGGCATCGTCATAGTGCACCGGCGCGGCAAACATGTCCGCCAGGTCCTGGTTACTGGGGACATTGTCCCTGGTTTCCTGATCCTTGGATGTTTCGGTTTTCATGATCCGGTTTCCAGCATGGCAGGCTTCGTTTCGGTTCGGGCGGGACCCAGCAGGGTTTTGAGGTGGTCCAATGCCCGGCGGATATGGCTCTTCACCGTTCCCAGCGGTATCTTGAGCTCGTCGGCGATGTCCTGATGCGACAGGTCGCCTGAGAAGTTGAGCGTCACACACAGACGCTCGACGGGCTTGAGCCGGCCCAGCGCCGCGTCGAGATTGTGCGCGCGAAAGTCGCCGTCGAGACCGGCGTCGTTAGGCGCCGACCCGGTCTCATAGGCGCTCATGTCCTCCGTGAGGACATAGCGGGTATCCTTGCGGACCTTCTTCAGATAACGCCGCGAAGCGATCTTCTTCAGCCAGGCTGTGAACGGGCCGTCGAACCGGTACTCTCCCAAATGCTCATAGGCGGTCATCAGGGCTTCCTGGGCCATGTCGTCGGCGTCCGACGCCTGCGCGCCCATGCGCCGCAGATGCGTCCGCAACACCGATCCGTGCCGCCGGACAAGCTCGGCGAAGGCCTCGCGCACGCCGGTCCTCGCCAGGCGCACGAGGTCGACGTCGGATTGCCGCGTCATTTCTGATGTGTCTGAGAAAGCCATGGTTTTGGAGAGCCCTGGGCGTTTCCTGCTTTAATCCGCCTTGCGGTTCAGGCCGATGATGCCGAGAATCAGCAGGGCGACACCGATCAGACCCGGGATTGCAGCAAAGCCGGAGATATTGTGAATGCCAAAGCCGTTATCGATATAGCTGGCGACCAGCAGGCCAAGCGCTACTGCAATAAGGATTAAGCCCCCGCGGACATCATTCATAGGGTTCTTGGCTTTGGGGATCGTGCGCGACATGCTTTCAACGAATTCCGGCGGCAAAGGCTGGCCCTTTTCGATCGACATACGCAGAGTCTTTTGCAACTCGGCATTTGCGCGCGCCTTGTTGATCGACACGATAGCGACGATGGCAATCGGCGTGCCGAAGGTCATGATGATAGCGATAATCGGAATGAGAATACCTGGTTCCATATTGGTTCTCCTTAATTCGTACGAGCCTTAGGCGGGCTCTATTGATGACAAGAGCCTCCGGACAGGAGATTCGGATGCAAGGATTCTGATTAAAGTTTCGTAATAGACAATCCCCTTGAATTCGACACAATTTAGATATATCTGGAACACATCGAAGCGAAAGCGATCGCATACGGTCGCATTTCCAGATTCGATATATCTAGTTACACTCTCATTAGAAAGGTATCGTTATGAGAGGACATTTCTTCAGACAAGGCGGCTGTCATGGCGGCCATCACATGGGCCATCGTGACGGCTTTGGCGGCCGGGGCTTCGGCGGACGCGGCTTTTTCGGCGGCGGGCGCGGCGAAGGCTTCGGCCGTGAACGCAGTGAAGGCCGGGGGTTCGGTCATGGCGGCCTGCGCCTGGTCCTGCTCAAGCTGATCGGCGAGAAGCCCAGCCACGGCTACGAACTGATCAAGGCGATCGAGGAACGCTTCAAGGGGGGCTACAGCCCCTCGCCCGGCGTCGTCTATCCGACGTTGAGCTGGCTGGAAGACGAAGGCTATATCACCATCGCCACAGGCGATGACGGCCGCAAGCAGGCCAGCATAACCGAGGCCGGCAAGGCGTTTCTCGACGAGAAGGCCGAGGACGTAGAGCGCCTGTTCGACCGCATGAACGACGAAGCTTCCGGCCATGGCGACTACGGCTCGCTGTTCCGCGCCATGCGCAACCTCGGCGCCGCGATCAAGGTGCGCGGCATGCGACCGCTCAACCAATCCGAAATCAACGCGATCGTCGACATGATCGACGAACTCGCCAAGAAGATCGAGCGTTCGTGATGAGCGACGGGTGTAGGAGAGGCCCCGTCGCGCCACCCCCCGCCATACCGCACCTGCTGATCGGCGACGAGGCGGCGTTACCGTCGCTGGCGTGGCGGCTTGAAACCCTGCCGCGGCATGCGACGGCGATCGTCGTTGCCGAGGTCGCAACGCCCGATGACCGCCCGGCCCTCAACGGGCCGGACGACCTCCGTATCCATTGGGTCTATCGCGACAGACCCTGGGCGACACGCGCGCTCAATGATGCATTGAAAGGCCTGTTTCTGCCGCAGAACCATTTGCAGGCCTGGATTTCCTGCGGCCGCGAACAATGCCGGCTGATCCGCGGGCAACTGATCGACGATCACGGCGTGCAGCCACAGCATATTTTCGTCAGCGCGTTTTAAGCCTACCTGGGCGACGCTTCACCCAGCAGTTGGGCAGCGCTTTGTCCCACCGTCGGCACGACATTGCTGCTTTGAACCAGCTTCCAGACACCATTCTCACGCCGCCAGGCCTGCGCGAACCGCACGGGCACCCGACGCTCTCCCAGTACAAACGTGTCATCGAAGATCAGCGATGCCAGGTCGCCCTCGCACACGGCCGAAACATTGCGCATGCCGTCGAACCGCGCCGCGCCCGACCACAGCTTGTGGTCAAGGTCCAGCATATGGCCGAGGGCAGCCTTGCCTTCGAAGATTTCGGATTCGTCGCTGCCATAGACATGCAGGTCGCGATCCGACGTCATGGCCAGAACCGCGACCTTGTCATTGGCAACATAGGCCGCAAGGAAGGTCTTCGCCGTCTCGACCGGCGCCTTGCAAGGCGTGGCCGCCGTGGCGGAACAAGGCAGGATCAGGGACAAGGCACAGATGGAAATGGCGGCGCGCAGCATGGCAACCCCTTTTGCTTGCACGGAGAGCGTTTGCAAAGTCTAGGGAGCGGCAGCGCCCCTGACCACTTACAGTTCGGTAATGGCCGCTTCCAGAGCCCTGCGCTCAGGACTGTTGGGTTTGAAGCCGGCGTACACGTCGCCGCCAACCTCCCAGATCGGTCGCTTGATCATCGACGGGTGTGCGACCATCAGTTTAATCGCCTTCGTTTCATCGAGATCTGTTTTTGCCTCGATGGGCAGTGCCTGGAACGTGGTCGAGCCCTTGTTTAGAACCTTTTCCCAGCCGATTGATTTCGCCCAGCTTTTCAGCTTTGCGGCCTCAATGCCCGACGTTTTATAATCATGGAAATCATAGGCGACGTTGTTGGCCTTCATGAAGTCGAAGGCCTTTTTCATGGTGTCGCAGTTGGGGATACCGTAGATATTGACCGTCATGTCGCATGCTTTCGCTCAAA
>CAMLLA010000112.1 GCA_946480525.1 uncultured Asticcacaulis sp.
GTAGCCGTGGCTGCCGGAGCGCGAGAAGGTCAGGTCGGTGCTGTTGATATCCGTGAACTTCAGGACATCGACATCGCCGGCAACGCCGCTTGCCTCGTCGATCAAGTCGCTGCCATCGCCGCTGGCGTAGAGATAGGTATCGCCGCCGTTGCTGGCGTTAAAGCGATCATTGCCCCCGCGCCCGTTGAAGATGTCGTTGCCAGCGGTCCCCGTCAGAGTATCATTGCCGGGCGTACCGTAGATGTGCGTCCCACCCTGGGAGCCTGCATTGGCGGCAAGCGCCATGTCGGCCTTTGTCCAGGTCACGCCATCAGCGAAAACGATCTTCTCGATACCGTCCTCTGATCCGCTGCCGAAGACACTTTTCGCCAGAATAATCCCGCCGTTACCGGCGCCGGCCGTGCTTTCCTTGACGGTTATTTCCAGGTCGTTGCCGGTGCGCAGGACGGTGATGTCCGCGACATTGATGCCGGAGAGGACAAGCTGGTCATTATTGCCGCTGAAGCTGCTTTCCACGATCATATCGCTGCCGTGGCCGCGCGCATAAAGATAGGTGTCCGATCCGCCCTTTCCTGACAGCGTGTCATTGCCAAGACCACCCTGCAGGGTTTCGGCGTGGTTGAAGCCGGTAATGCTGTCATTGCCCGAGGTCTGCGCCTGGCTGACCAGCAAGGCACGGATATCCGCCTGGCTCAGGGTCGCGTCGCTGAAGACGACGCTTTCAAGGCCCGCGCCGTAGTCGTTTTCAACCGTACCGATCTCGATGCTGTCCGTGCTGCCGGCAAAGGTGATGCGGACATTATTGGACACATTGCCCTGGGCATCGCTCAGGCGCGTGAAGGTGACGTCGGTCGACAGGAGACCGTCTATCACCAGCTTGTCGATGTCGCTGTTGAAGCTCGAGCCGTCGACGATCTTGTCGCTGCCGTCACCGGCACTGAAGAGATAGGTGTCGCCGCCCTTTCCGCCGGAGACGGTGTCGTTGCCGAGCCCGCCCTGGAAGGTTTCGGCATGATTGAAGCCAGTGATGCTGTCGTTGCCCGAGGTCTGCGACTGGCTGACAAGCAAGGCGCGGATATCCGCCTGGGTCAGGGTCGCATCGGCAAACTGAACCGTTTCGAGGCCTGCGCCATAATCGTTTTCGACAATGCCGATATCGACGCTGTCGCTGCTGCCCGCAAAGGTAATGCGGGCGTTGTTGGAGATATTGCCCTGGGCGTCGTTCAGGCGTGTAAAGGTCGCGTCGGTCGACAGGCGGCCATCGATCACCAGCTTGTCGATGTCGCTGTTGAAGCTCGAGCCGTCGACAATCTTGTCGGCGCCGTCACCGGCACTGAAGAGATAGGTGTCGCCGCCCTTTCCGCCGGAGACGGTGTCGTTGCCGAGCCCGCCCTGGAAGGTTTCGGCATGATTGAAGCCAGTAATGCTGTCGTTGCCCGAGGTCTGCGACTGGCTGACCAGCATGGCGCGGATATCCGCCTGGGTCAGGGTCGTGTCGGCAAACTGAACCGTTTCAAGGCCTGCGCTGTAATCGTTTTCGACAATGCCGATATCGATGCTGTCGGTGCTGCCCGCAAAGGTGATACGGACATTATTGGACACATTGCCCTGACTGTCATTCAGGCGCGTAAAGGTCGCTTCGGTCGACAGGTAACCGCCGATCACCAGCTTGTCGATGTCGCTGTTGAAGCTCGAACCTTCGACGACGTTGTCGCTGCCGTCACCGGCACTGAAGAGATAGGTGTCGCCGCCCTTTCCACCAGAGATCGTGTCGTTGCCGAGGCCCCCCTGGAAGGTTTCGGCGTGATTAAAACCGGTAATGTTGTCATTGCCGGAAGTCTGCGACTGGCTGACCAGCAGGGCGCGGATATCCGCCTGGCTCAGGGCCGCATCGGCAAAAATAATGTTTTCCAGGCCTGCGCCATAATCGTTTTCAACAACACCGATATCGATGCTGTCTGTGCTGTTGCCGGCAAAGGTGATGCGGACATTATTAGATAGATTGCCCTGGGCATCGTTCAGGCGCGTGAAGGTGGCGTCCGTCGACAGGTAACCGCCCACCACCAGCTTGTCGATGTCGCTGTTGAAGCTCGCCCCCTCTATGACTTTGTCGGCGCCATCGCCGGTATAATAGGCAAAGGTGTCGGCTCCGCCCTGTCCCGACAGCGTGTCATTGCCTGCGCCGCCATGGAATGCATTGGCCGTGGTATCACCGGTAAGCGCGTCACCCGCCGCCGTGCCGTGTACGGCGGCGGCGCTTTGAAGCGCCAAGGCCAGGGCCTTATAGGCAGCGTCGCCCGAATTGAGCGCCGTTTCCAGTGCGGTTTGATAGGCGGTGGCATCGCTGCCGAAAACAAATGCCTTCAGACCAGACAGCGCCGTCATGGCGACGTCGAGGTAAGCGAACGCATCAGCATCGGCCGAGGTCCGCGCGTCGAGCATGGCGTTCACGACCGCGCTTATATCACCGGCAAAGGTGTTGATCGCGGGGTCGAACTGCAGAGACATCATCGGCATGAACGGACTGTCGAACAGGGCAAGTATGTCGTGCGTCTGAAGCCATATCTGCGTCGGTGCAACGGTCAGGGCCTGGGTCGTGTAAACCGAGACGATATCCTCATAGGTCGTTTCCAGCAGGCGCGCATAGTTGCCGGATGGCTGGGCGATCTCGACGGGCGTGCCGAAGAACTTTTCAAGGAAAGCAATGTGTGACGCGTCGACGTTCGGACCACGCGACGGGGCCGTGGCTTCGTCGATGCCTGCCCATTGCAGAAGAATGTCTTCCACAGCACCGCGCAGCTCCCCGCCGTTCATGTCCTCGACCTCAGCATAGAAGCCACGCACATTGTCGGCCAGATCCGTATCCAGGGTCATGGCGTAGTGCAGGTCGGGAAGCAACCCATAGCCTTTCAGGTTTGGCAGGGTCACGACATCGATGCTCTTCTCCAGACCTTCCGGCTTTACCCAGCTACTGAGGGTCGGATTGGTCTGGAACAGCACGGCGGTCGCCGCCTGTTGCACATTACCGGTCGTCGTGTAACTGCCGTTGCCGATGACGGTATTGCCGGCAAGATCGGTGGACGCTGTCGTATAGTTCAGACCGATTGAACTTACGCCGGCCTGGGCAAGAGTGAACAACTCGCCGCTATCGCTCGCGCCGTCACCGTCGAGGTCGCGCCAGATCTGCAGTTGCGCAAAGCTGGCGTCAAGGGCGTCGATTTTCGAATCGCTGTTGCTGTCGAGCAGACGCAGGGCGTCGAAGCCGTTCATCTGGTCGTTGCCGAACAGTTCCGTGGCGTTGTCGATCGTACCGTTGCTGTTGCGATCCATGACGACAAAACCGTCATCGGCGCCGACCCAGCCGGTGCGCTCGGCGAAACCGTCGTTCATGAAGTCGAAACTGGCGGTGGACGCGGTCACGGAAATCAGCTCGATGCCGTCGCCATCGAGGTCCAGGATCAACGGGTCCTTGGGTGGAGATGGAGGTTCGGGAGGCCAACCGTTGCCGGGGCCGCCGGCTCCACCAGAGCCGCCGCCGGAACCGCCTCCGCCATCACCGCCACCATCACCACCGCCAGTGCCGCCCCCAGTGCCGCCGCCAGTGCCGCCACCAGTGCCGCCACCATCACCGCCGCCACTGCCGCCACCGCCACTACCACCACCACCGGAACCACCACCGGAGCCTCCTCCTCCGGAGCCGCCGCCGCCGTCACCATCTCCGTTGAACGCCTCGTGCAGCGGATCAGCGATCAATTCATTAACGTTCTCCAGAAAATCATGATACAACTCGGTCAATGGGACCTGGACCCAATCATTAATGATCTTGGCAATGGTTTCAGCCTTATGCTCTGAACGTGTTTCCGGGTTTCTCACCCTCTCCAGGTCATCGATATTTTCCTGAAGATTTTCAGCATAGTCTTCACTCGTATTCTCAAGATCGAGGAGCTTTCCGGCTGTCTGTGTGGCAGGATTTCCCAACTCCTGCATCATCTTAAGCGCAGCTTCGTAGACGCTTTCCAACAGATTATCGACGTCCTGCTGGTATTGTGAAGGCGGTGGCGGCGGCGGTGGTGGTGTTACTGGATCGGTCATGATTCCCCCCTTGGCGGTGCGGTGTAGATATGCAGGATGTAAGGCTATACCTTTCGCTCGTGTCAATTGGGTTTGGAAAAAATAACACTGGAAGCTGCATCCCAGACAATAGGCATACGGCTCGCGTCCCTCCCCTGAGACACGAATTTCGATAGCGCGGGCGCAGGGACAAATAGTCTTGCGCAGCAACCGAACTTAATCGCGTACGGGGCCTAATTGCCGTGGTCGCGCTTGCGGTTGAGGACGCTGCGGATTTTCCGGGCCAGCTCGTCGGGCATGTAGGGCTTGTAGATTGTCTCGAACGCCGCGGAGTTGGTATGGCCGTGGACGTCGTCGGCAAAGCCGGTCGTCACCAGCACGGCGATATCCGGCACCCTGCCCTTGATCGCCTTGGCCAGCGCCACCCCGTTCATGCTGCCAGGCATGATGATGTCGGTGAACAAAAGATCGAAGCGGCCCGGATCGCCATCCAGAATTTCCAGCGCCTCGGTTGCACTGCGCGCTTCGACCACCTCGTAGCCTTCCTGGTCGAGGATCGCCGACGCCAGTTCCCGCACCTCGGTGTTGTCCTCGACGACAAGCACTTTTTCGCCCTTGCCCTGGCCTTTGGCGGCGTCCTCGTGCGGGCGCTCCTCGCGGACATAGGCATTGCCCTCCGCCACCGGAAAGGTCATGCGGATGGTGGTGCCCTGGCCGACATCGCTGTCGACGCCGAAGCCGCCGTCGGACTGCTTGACGAAGCCGTAGACCTGGGCCAGCCCCAGGCCCGTGCCCTTGCCCACCTCCTTGGTGGTAAAGAAGGGCTCGGTAATGTGCGCCAGGACGTCGGGCGACATGCCCTCGCCCGTATCGCGCACCGAAAGCTGGACATAGCGGCCGCTGCGCGCGGCGTGCCCGCCCTGGACGATGGTGACATTCTCGGTCGAAATGATCACCTTGCCGCCGCCCGGCATCGCGTCGCGCGCATTGGCCAGAATGTTGATCAACGCCATTTCAAGCTGGATGATATCGATCTGCGCATTGGCCAGGTCCGGCGCCAGTTCCAGTTCGATGTCGATGTGCGAACCCAGGGTCTTCGACAGCAGCTCGCGTAGTTCGACAATGATCCGGTTGAGGTTGACGATGCGCGCCTCAAGCGGCTGTTTGCGCGAGAAGGCCAGCAGTTGCTGCGTCAGGGACTTTGCCTTCTGGGCCGCCGTCATGACGGCGTCGTGGTAGCGGCTGAGCTTTTCCGGCTTGTCCACCACTGTGCGCGCCAGCTGCAGGTTACCGATGATCACTTGCAAAAGGTTATTGAAGTCGTGCGCGATGCCGCCCGTCAGTTGCCCGATGGCCTCCATCTTTTGCGCGCGGCGCAGCGCGGTTTCCGCCTCACGGCGGCGGGTGATGTCGAGCTGCGAGCCAAAATAATAGAGCAGCTTGCCATTGCGGTCGAAGATCGGGCTGATGAACAGCGCGTTCCAGAACATGGTGCCGTCCTTGCGGTAGTTCTGGACCTCGACGGCAATATCGGTCTTGTCCACGATCGCCTTGCGCACATTGGCGATGACGTCGCGGTCGGTTTCCGGCCCCTGCAGGAACCGGCAGTTGCGGCCGACCACTTCGTGCATCTCGTAGCCGGTCGTGTTGAGAAAGGCCTGGTTGCAGAATATGACGGGATTGTCGGGCTGGTTGGGATCCGTGACGATCATCGGCATGCGCGTCATCTCGATCGCCGCGAAGAACAGATCGTGGCGGTCGGCGCTGTCGGTAATCATCGGATGGCCGTGCACGCTCCTGCGGCTTTTCGCAAACGGCCTGTTGGTCGTGCTGCTGGCGCGCTGACGATAGGTCAGTTCCAGGTAATCACGGATATGATTGACGCTGGTCAGGGCATTGGAAACGATCTGCTGGGCCTTGACGTCGTCGCCGTAGCGCATGGCCAGAAGTTGCAGTCCGCCGATCACGGATGAAAACATGTTGTTGAGATCATGAAGCGTCATGTCGGGCGCTTCCTTGATGTCACCGGATGTTTTTGTAAGTTTGCCCTTTTCGTCGCTCACGCTCGAACCCCAATTGAGATAGGGTCATGCTACAAAACGTCATTGTAAAAAGTTGATCATTTTTGGTTGCCGTCCACGTAATTCGTGCATGGACTACGGCAGTCTTGCGCCACCTGTATTCCAGTTGCGGGTTGCATCTCCTCGCAGCTGACCGATAAAGAAGCCGTACTGGCGGCGCGGGCCATAATCGACGTCGCCGGTCATGGAATTGCGCACATATCCGTTTATCCGGATGCCTTGAAGAGCTCATACGCCGGCAAAGGGCCACAGAGCCTTACCCGGCCTTGGCAACCTCTACGGCGGCGGGCGGCGCCTCGCCACCGCTGGCCAGCACCTTTGCGACCAGGTGAATCAGGTCCCCCATGTCGAAAGGCTTGGACAGCTGTTCGACGGCGCCGACATGACGCGATGCCGCCAGAACCTGCTTCGGGTCTACCTTGTTTTCGATACCGGCCGACATGGCGATGATATTGATGTGCGGCCAGTCGCTGCGGATCTTCATGATCCCTTCGATGCCCCCCATGCCCGGCATGAAGATGTCGGCGATGACCACGTCGACCATGTCCAGATTGGTCTTGGCGAAGGCCTGCTCCATGGTTTCGGCCAGCGAAATCTGGTAGCCCATCTCGCCCAGGACAGTAGAGATCAGGGTGCGGAGATTGGCATTGTCCTCGACGATGAGAAGATGCTTCTTGCCCTTGCGGTCGCGGTGATACTTGGTCGTGTCGGTGAGCAGGGTCTTCAGGCGCTCGGGCGAAAAGGGCTTGGGCATGATGAACTCGGCACCCAGCGCGCGCGCCTGGTCGAAGGTCTGCTGCACACCCTGGCGGCCGTAGATGGTGTCGGCCATGATGGCGAGCGGCGTTGAGGGCGCACGCTCACGGATCTGGTCCATGATCTTGAAGGTCGAGTCCGGCCCGACATAGGCTTCGAACATCAGCAGATGGAACTTCGTGGCGCGCATCATCGACAGCGCCATTTTCTGGTCGAACGCCAGGATGGCGCTCCACTTTTCCTTCTCCAGCATTTTCGAAATGTGCTGCGCCTGGCCGCCATGGGCGTCAAGCACGAGCACGCTACCCCTACTCATAACCGCTCTCCCCGAGCCTGGTTGTCAGAGTTATTTGACACAAGTGTAAAATAGGAAGGATTAACAAGCTGGAAACGCCGTTATTGGTATTATTTGACACCAAAAGCGGTTCGTTCCCGTGCCTTTACAGGGACGGTCTGCGCGTTAAGCCGCTACCGATTTCTCGCTCAGCACCGCTTCGACCAGATAGGTCAGGTCCGTCGCGGTAAACGGTTTGGGCAACAAGGCGTGAGCGCCGATGTGCCTGGCCGCCGACAGGACCTGGGTGCTTTCGACCCTGTGTTCCGAACCGGCCGACATGGCGACGATCGACACTTCGGGCCAGGTCGACTTGATGATGCTGATGCCTTCGATGCCGCCCATGCCGGGCATGAAGATATCGGTAATGACGACGTCGACATGGGCGATGTCGACGCGTTCGAACGCCTCTTCCATCGACCGGGCCTCGCTGATGCGATAGCCTTTTTCGGCCAGGGCCATGGTCGTCAGCTTGCGCACCACGCGGCAGTCATCGACGACGAGAATATGTTTCGGCGGCACCGGCGCGCGGCGCATCTTTAGGGCTTCGTCGAGGATGACGCCCAGCTGTTCGGGCGAAAATGGCTTGGGCAGCACAAAATCGGCCTGGGCCTGGCGGGCGGCGTTCAGCGTCTCGTTGAGCGCGTAGCCCCCTGCCCCGCCGGCCGTCATGATGGCGATCGGTACGTTGGACGCCAGTTCCCGCACTTCCGGCAGGTGCATCAATGTATTGCCGCCTTCGACATAGACGTCGAGCAGCATCAGGTCGACGCGGTTGACTTTCAACTGGGCGAAGGTGGTCTTGTGGTCAAAGCTCAACACCGCCGACCAGCCATGATTGGTCAGCATACGTGAGATCAGTTGGGCCTGAACGCGGCTGTCTTCGAGTACTAAGACTGTGCCTTTCGACATCTCGTCCCCCTATATGACAGTGCGCGGACACTAACATAAAGCCGTTATGCCAAGGTAAACGGAACTGTCACAATCAGCAAAAATACAAACAGTTTAGGGGGTTAACGGTTTCATCCCGGCCAGCTTGCACTTTGCGCGCAAATGCCCCTATGAGTGATGCCATGCTGACCCTGATCTCCCCCGCCAAATCGCTCGATCTCACCCCGCCCGAAACCGCGCCTGAGCCGACGGACCCGCGCTTTCCGCATGAGACGGAAAAGCTCATCAAGGCCCTGAAGAAGCTGAAGCCGAAAGCCATCGCCGAACTGATGGATATCTCGAAGGCGTTGAGCGAACTGAACCACGGTCGTTTCCAGGGGTTCGAGGACCAGGCCGCCATGTCCGCCGTCTTCATGTTTGATGGCGATGTCTATACCGGGCTTCAGGCGCGCACACTGGACGCGGACGGGATTGCGTGGGCGCAAGGTCATTTGCGCATTCTGTCCGGGCTTTACGGCGTGCTGAAGCCGCTCGATGCCATCCGCCCCTATCGCCTCGAAATGGGCTCGCAGCTCAAGGTCGGCCGCGCCGGGTCGCTCTATCAGTTCTGGGGGGACACCATCGCCAAAAGCCTTGTGGCCGAAGCCAAAGAGGCCGGCACCGATACCCTGGTCAACCTGGCCTCGACCGAATACTCGCGCGCGGCCCTGACGCCGGCCTTGAAGCTTAAGGTCATCAGCCCGCGCTTTCTCGAGATCAAGGGCAACGAGGCGAAGATCGTCTCCTTCTTCGCCAAGAAGGCGCGCGGCCTGATGGCGCGCTACATGATCGACCACCGCATCGACCAAGCCGACGGGCTGAAGGACTTCAACACCGAAGGCTACAGCTTCCGCGCCGACCTGTCGAAAGACGGCGACTGGGTGTTTACTCGGCCACAGCCGGAGCCTGTGTCGGCGAAGAAGGGGTAACTTAACGGCGGATCCGTCTAAAAATTGGAATGCATCGAATATGTCCCAGCACGTCAAAGAATATTTATCCTACTACCAGACATGCGACAGTCCAGGCTACGCGGTGTTGATTACTGGCGCATGGGGGACAGGTAAAACTTATCAGGTAAAGGAAGCCATTCCGGCTAACCAACGCTATTATATTAGTCTATTTGGACTCCAGACGGCGTCAGAGGTACATTCAGAAGTAGCCGCATCAATGGACCCAACACTTGCGGGGGTGAAAAAACTTCTGGGAACTGCGAGTTACATTGGAAACCAAGCGCCAGGTGCATGGAAAATGACTGGCTCAGGAGCGTCACTAGTAAATAGCCTTATTAAAACCAGGACTCATAATCGAAAGACCATAATATTTGATGACCTTGAAAGATGTTCCATTCCATTAAAAGATATATTGGGTATACTGAACCAATATATTGAGCATTTCAACTGTCGTGTAGTGGTTATCGCACACGACGAAAAGATTGCTAATGATTTTCAGTCCTCTAAGGAAAAGTTATTTGGGCAAACACTTAAGGTCGAACCGCAAACGGCCGACGCTTTTGAATCTTTTGTTGCAAAACACAACTCTGATGCACGTATTGCTTTCTTAGAGCAGCATAAGAGTATTATTCTGAGTGGATTTGAGCAATCAAAAACCGGATCACTCAGAATACTAAAACATGTCCTAGATGATCTGGGACGCTTATTTGATTGCCTAACTGATAACCATATTAATAAGGCGCCGGGAATAAGCCGATTAATAAACCTTTTTACCGCGCTCGATATCGAGTGTCGTTCTGGTCTTGTTGAAAACGATCTGAGAGATCGCCGCAGCACTGAAATGCTTTACCAAATGAGGGACAAAAATCAAACACCAGTTCCACAGCCTCCTCCCCTAGCTGCAGCTAATATAAAATACCCTGAAATCGACCTTACTGACGATCTATTGACCGATGAGGTCCTTGTTAGCATGTTTATCAACGGAATTTACGATGTTGATAAAATAAGAAGATCATTGGACGGTAGTGTTTACTTTAAAATACCGGCGGAGTTGCCTGTATGGCGCCGCGTCATGAGCTTCGATGACATAGAAGACAAAGATGTTGATGCTGCTTTGCAGGACATGAATGAGAAATTCGATAAGCGCGAATTCACTCAACCCGGTGAAATTCTACACGTATTTGCCCTCAAATTAATGCTGGCTCAGCATGGCGCCGCCCCAAATTCGATGGAGGAAACTAAGAAGGAATGCCAGAGATACATCGACGATATTCTAGCGAGTCGACGTTTACCTCCTCGGGAAAACAACTGGCGTTGGGGCGATGATATCCGAGGCGGATATGGTGGATACGGCTATTGGATTACTAGCGAAACACAAGAGTTATTTGAAGAACTCGCCAATTCCCTTAATACGGCTCGTGCACAGGCAATTAACTTCAATATCCCCAGCATGATCGACGATTTATTGACAACAATTGAAGTAGATGGGGAAGCTTTCTATCACAAGCTTAATGCCACCCCAGCCGGG
>CAMLLA010000113.1 GCA_946480525.1 uncultured Asticcacaulis sp.
CTACATCCCGACCAACGTGATCTCGATCACCGACGGCCAGATCTTCCTTGAAACCGACCTGTTCTATCAGGGCATCCGTCCGGCCGTGAACGTAGGTCTGTCGGTGTCGCGCGTCGGATCGTCGGCTCAGATCAAGGCGATGAAGCAGGTTGCCGGCGCCATCAAGGGCGACCTGGCCCAGTATCGCGAAATGGCCGCCTTCGCCAAGTTCGGTTCGGACCTCGATGCCGCGACTCAGCGCCTGCTGGCCCGTGGCGCGCGTCTGACGGAACTGCTGAAGCAGCCGCAATATTCGCCGCTGAAGGTCGAAGAGCAGGTCGCGGTCATCTACGCCGGTACGCGTGGTTACCTCGATAAGGTCGCCGTCGGTGACGTCGGCCGCTATGAAAAGGACCTCCTGTCGCTGCTGCGCACGCGTCACGTCGACCTGCTGAGCGCCATCCGCGACCAGAAGGCTCTGTCGGCCGAGCTGGAAGACAAGCTGAAGTCGATCATCACCGATTTCACCGCCAGCTTCGCTTAAGGCCTGAAGGGAACCTCGCTTCATGCCCAGCTTGAAGGACATGCGCAATCAGATCGGAAGCGTGAAAGCCACGCAGAAGATCACGAAAGCGATGCAGATGGTGGCCGCAGCCAAGCTCAAGCGCGCCACGGACGCGGCGGAAAACGCCCGTCCGTACGCCAAGCGCATGGCGGCAGTCATTGCCAGCCTAGCCAGCCGTATTTCGGGCGGTGACGCTCCGAAGATGCTGGCCGGCACTGGCGCCCAGCACAACCAACTCGTCGTTGTCGCGACTGCGGACCGTGGCCTGGCGGGTGGCTTCAACACTGCCATCGTCCGCGCCGCCCGCGAATTCATCGACGCCCAGATCGCCCAGGGCCGCAACGTCCGCATCATCACGGTCGGCCGCAAGGGCCGGGACCAGCTGAAACGCATGTACGGTGACCGCGTCGTTGAGGCCCACGACCTGTCGGGCACCAAAGTGCTTACGCTGGATGTGGTGGCGCCGATCTCGGAACAGGTCACGGCCGAATTCAACGAAGGCCGCGCCGATGTGGTCACGCTGTTCTATTCGCAGTTCAAATCGGTCATTAGCCAGATTCCGGCGTCCAAGCGCCTGATCCCGGCTGAAATCGATACGAATGCCGCGGACGCAGCCGCCGGCGGCAACGCTGTCTATGAATATGAGCCCAGCGAGGAGGAAATCCTCGAAGTGCTGCTGCCGCGCAACCTGTCGGTACAGCTTTTGTCGGCCCTGTTCGAAAACAATGCCGGCTTCTACGCCGCTCAGATGAGCGCGATGGACAACGCCACGCGCAACGCCGGCGAAATGATCAAGGCCTTGCAGCTGAAATACAACCGCTCGCGTCAGGCCCAGATCACCAAGGAACTGATCGAAATTATCTCGGGCGCTGAAGCCCTCTAGGAACTAAACCATGACCGCCCACCAGACGATCACGGCCAACAAGGGCCGCATCTCGCAGATCATCGGCGCCGTTGTCGACGTCGAATTCGACGGCGCGCTTCCGGCCATCCTGAACGCGCTTGAGACCACCAACACCGCTTCGGGCGCACGTCTCGTGCTCGAAGTCGCCCAGCACCTAGGTGAAAGCACTGTCCGCACCATCGCCATGGACGCGACCGAAGGTCTGGTCCGCGGCCAGGACGTCACCGACCTCGGTGGCCCGATCACCGTGCCGGTCGGCCCCGCGACGCTCGGCCGCATCATGAACGTCATCGGTGAGCCGATCGACGAAGCCGGCCCGATCGACACCCAGTTCTTCAACCCGATCCACGCCGACGCTCCGGCCTTCGCCGACCAGGCGACGGCAGCCGAGCTGCTGGTCACGGGCATCAAGGTCATCGACCTGATCTGCCCGTACGCCAAGGGCGGCAAGATCGGCCTGTTCGGCGGCGCCGGCGTCGGCAAGACCGTTACGATCCAGGAACTGATCAACAACATCGCCAAGGCCTACGGCGGCTATTCGGTATTCGCCGGCGTTGGTGAACGTACCCGCGAAGGCAATGACCTGTATCACGAAATGATCGAGTCGAACGTGAACCAGCACGGCGGTGGCGGTACCTCGCGCTGCACCCTGGTTTACGGCCAGATGAACGAGCCTCCCGGCGCCCGTGCCCGCGTCGCCCTGACCGGCCTGGCCCAGGCCGAATATTTCCGCGACGTCGAAGGCAAGGACGTTCTGTTCTTCGTCGACAACATCTTCCGCTTCACGCAGGCCGGTTCTGAAGTGTCGGCTCTGCTGGGCCGTATTCCTTCGGCCGTGGGTTATCAGCCGACGCTGGCGACCGAAATGGGTCGTCTGCAAGAGCGCATCACCTCGACCAATAAGGGCTCGATCACCTCGGTCCAGGCCGTTTACGTTCCGGCCGACGACCTGACCGACCCGGCGCCGGCCACCTCGTTCGCCCACCTGGACGCCACGACCGTTCTGTCGCGTTCGATCGCCGAACAGGGCATCTATCCGGCCGTTGACCCGCTCGACTCGACCTCGCGTATCCTGGATCCGCGCATCGTTGGCGAAGAGCACTACACGGTAGCCACGCGCGTTCAGGAAATCCTGCAGCAGTACAAGGCGCTGAAGGACATCATCGCCATCCTGGGCATGGACGAACTGTCGGAAGAAGACAAGCTGACGGTCGCTCGCGCCCGTAAGATCCAGCGCTTCATGTCGCAGCCCTTCCACGTCGCCGAAATCTTCACGGGTACGCCGGGCGTGCTGATGTCGATCGAAGACACCATCAAGGGCTTCAAGGGTATCGCCAACGGTGACTACGATCACCTGCCGGAAGCCGCCTTCTACATGGTCGGCACCATCGAGGACGCCATCGCCAAGGCCGAGCGCCTGGCTGGCGAAGGCAAGTAATCATGGCTGAGAAGCTCCACGTCTCGCTGGTTACGCCGGAAGCCGAGTTGTTCTCGGGCGACGTCGATCAGGTCGTCGCTCCGGGCGTCGAAGGCCAGTTCGGCGTTCTGGCGCGCCATGCGCCGTTCATGACCATCCTGGCTGAAGGCGAGGTCGTGGTGATGAACGACGGCACGACGCGTATCTTCCAGGTGCGCGGCGGCTTTGCCGACGTCAATGCCGAGGGCATGACCATCCTGGCGGAGCATGCCAGCGAGTACCTCGAAAGCGTGCACTAAACGTCTGGGCGTGGGGGCAAAGAACGCTTCTTGGGCCCCCACAAACCTTTTCTATTCCAATAAGAAAGCCTCGCCCCAAAAAAGGGCGAGGCTTTCTTATTGGATCAGGTAAGACATGGGGTCACGGACCCCACGCCCCATTAGTTTTCGCGCAACGGCTGGAAGCCGCCATAGATCATGCGCTTGCCGTCGAACGGCATTTCCATCTTCGCCATCTCAGGGTCGTTCATCATCTTCTGATTGGCGGCGTCGCGCGTCGCCTTGTCCGGCCATTCGACCCATGAAAAGACAACAACTTCACCTTCCTCGAGCTTCACCGCCATCGGGAAAGAGGTCAGCTTGCCGTCCGGCACGTCGTCGCCCCAGCATTCGACGATCTTGATCGCGCCCAGGCCTTTGCAGTAGTCCGCATAGCCTTTCGACATTTCTATATACTTGTCTTTATTGGCCGCAGGCACGGCCGCGACAAATCCATCGATATACATGATTGGCTCCTTGAGTAAGGTAGGGCTGAAGTGGACGCCCACACCTATCCGGCCCGGTATGTCAGGAAAAGTCAGCATTGGCCGCCAAACGGACACAAGGCCGTTATCCTTGGGCGTTACCCTTGGATAATCGCACTGAACTCCGCGATCACCTGACGATAGCTGTCGCGCTTGAAATGGACGACACGATCGATGACGCTGTCGAGCGAACACCATTCCCAGCGTGAAAACTCCTGCTCGTGATGAGCAGTCAGATCGATCTCGCTGTCGTCGCCGGTAAAGCGCATGGCGTACCACACCTGCTTCTGACCGACGAAATTGCGGCCGATCCGGCCTTGCGCCAACACCTCGGGCGGGAAATCGTAATAGATCCAGTCGACGGTCCGGGCTGCGATTTCGACCGAGCGAATGCCGGTTTCTTCATAAAGCTCACGCAGGGCCGCGGCTTCAAGGTCCTCGCCTTCGTCGACGCCGCCCTGCGGAAACTGCCAGCTATGGTCGCCGGTCATGCCATAGCGATGGCCGAGCCAGACCTTGCCGTCGTTATTGAACACGACGATGCCGACATTGGGGCGATAATTGCTGGGAGATTCGGACATTAGTGCTTGAGCAGGGCAGAGGCCGGCGCCAGCTGTATGCCGCGGCCATCCAGTTCCTGTGTCCATTTCAGCGCGACCGCCACCGTCACCGGATAGGCGAAACCAGTGCCGAGCGCCGCGCCGCGCGACTTGGCCTGCTGCTCAAGGCCCATCAGCTGGGCGTTGATGGCCGTGGCGTTGATCTGGCTGTCAACGACGCGGTCAGCCGAAGCCCGGCCCCAGGCGCCGCCCGTGCCGCGCAGCTGGCCGTCATCGATAAAAGCGATGCCTCGCGCCTGCAGGTTCTGCATGAAGGTGCCGAGCGCCGCCTTGTCCTTGAAGAAAGCGCCGCCCTGGTAATTCGACAGGGCGAAATAACCGCTGGCGCGGCTCATGACCCAGTTCATGCGCGCCATCAGGTCTTCCATACGGCTGTTGGCCATAAGGGTCTGGGGGCCGGTGTCGTTGTCCGGATAGTTGGTCGGCTGCATGGGCACTTCGACAATGACCTCATGGCCGTTGGCGCGCGCCAGATCGATCCAGCCCTGCAAGCCGGGTGTGTAGGGGACGAATGACAATGTGACCTGCGGCGGCAGGGTCTCGATGGCTTCGCGCGTGGTCGTGGGATTCAGGCCCAGGCCGCCGACGATGAGCGACACCATCGGCCGCCCGTCGCTTTTGAAAGGCCGCGCATAGGCCGAGGACACGGTCATGCCGTTTGCGGCGATGATCGGCATGGGACCGCCCGGGCTCTGCTGGAACAGGCCGGCGATCGGTGACTGCGGCAGGGGCGTCACACCGGGCTTGGGTGTCTTGACGGCTTTTTCGGCCAGATCGCTGGGCAGGGTGATAACGGCCTGGCCATCGGCGGGGGCGGCATAACCATTGGCAAACGCGTCCGCACCGGCTTCGGGGAACATGCCCATGGCGTCGAGTGTGAAGGCCTGTTCCTGTTCGGCGTTGTAGGTATTGACGTGCGCCGACACCGCCTTTTCGCGTTCCAGCTTGATCCGGACCGACGGCGACGCGGCGTCTGGATCACCCGCCAGGGTCAGGAAAGCCACCAGACACAGGGCGAAAGCGCCCAGCGCCGTTGCCGGTGCGACATACGGCTTCTTGAAAACCTCAACCGCTTTGTCGAGTGCGGCGCGCGGATCGAACTTCGCAGCGGACTTGAACGCGCTGGCGCTGGGGAAGGACGGAAGTTTTGGCTTGGCGAACATGGCGGGTCTACGGAAAAATTCCTCAATCGCAATGTGCCGGAGTTCGGTTAATAAAGACTAACGAATAGAAAAGACGCGGGCACCGGGGACCGCGTCTTTTTGATACTCTTGCCTGAAAAGGATTAGTTCTTCGACGTGCTGGATGACGAAGACGACGAAGCGGCGTCTTTCTTGGTCTCGCCTGTCGCGCCGGCCTTGGTCATGTTTTCGAAGCGCTTGCCGGGCTTGTCGATAAGCTCGGCATCGGCATAGGCCTGGCCGCGGGGATGCGCCGCCGCGATCTTGACGTCGCCGCCATAGCCCAGAACATCGAGGCCGCGCGTCAGGATGAAGTCGCCGGCCTTGGTATCGAAGCTGTCGGGCGGTACTTCCTGGACATTATGCGACGACCGGCGGGACTTGCCTTCGTCGGCATCGAGTGCGTTGCCATAGGCCGCTTCGGAATACTGCATGGCGGCCGTCGCGATGTACTTGGCCTGCTCCTTCGAGGCGGCGACTTCCAGGTCGGGTTCGATGCCGGTCTTCTGGATCGAACGGCCCGACGGCGTGTAGTAGCGCGCGGTCGTCAGCTTGACGGCCCGGTTTTCACCGAGCGGAATGACGCTCTGGACCGAACCCTTGCCGAAGGTCGTCAGGCCGACGATCGAGGCGCGGTGATGGTCCTGAAGTGCGCCGGCGACGATTTCCGCAGCCGAGGCCGAACCCGGATTGGTCAGCACGACCATCGGCATGCCCTTGAGCATATCGCCTTTCTTGGCCTGGTAGCGGATAATGTCCTTGGGATCGCGGCCGCGCTGGGACACGATCTCGCCGCCGTCGATAAACAGGTCGGCGACGCCGACCGATTGATCGAGCAGGCCACCCGGATTGTTGCGCAGGTCGAGAATGAGACCCTTCATATTCTTGTTTTCGGCCATCAGCTTGGCCAGGGCGTCGCGCGTGTCGTTGGCCGTCGTTTCCGAGAAGCTGGCGATACGCAGATAGCCGAAATTGCCTTCCATGCGGGTCTTGACCGAACGGACCTTGATGATCTCACGCGTCAATGAGACGTCGAACGGTTCGTCCTTGCCGGCACGGACCACGGTCAGCGTGACCTTGGTGTCCGGATCGCCCTTCATCTTGGTGACGGCGTCGTTCAGACGCATGCCCAGGATGCTGGTGCCGTTGATGGCGGTGATATAGTCGCCGGACTGGAGGCCTGCCTTCTGTGCCGGCGTGTCGTCGATAGGCGTCACGATCTTGACCGCGCCGTCTTCGCTCTGGACTTCAAGACCAATGCCGCCGTAATTGCCGCGCGTCTTTTCCTGGAGTTCCTTGTAGTCCTCGTCCGACAGGTAGTTCGAATGCGGATCGAGGCTGGCCAGCATGCCTTCCAGCGCCGACTGGATCAGCTTCTTGCTGTCGGTCTTGACGACGTAGTCCTGCTGGACGATCGTCATCACGTCCCCGAACAGCTGAAGTTGCCGGTAGGTGTCGGAACGAGGGGAAAAGACCGGCTGGTTGGCATAAGCCACGGCGCCAATGCCCAGGGCCAGGGCGGCAACGCCACCCAGAACGTAATTCTTCATGCGATCCTCAGGGGACGGGGTACTCAACTTAACTTCTCATATAAGAGTGTGAGTGTGGCGTAAACGGGGCGGTCCAGCCTGTGAATAAAATCTCTGCAAAGGCTGTCGTCAAGTGTCAGCGTGAAGACACCTGCAAAGATGTCAGGGGATTGACCGGCGTGTCCCCGTGCCTCAGTTCCATATAGAGGGTCACCTTGCGTTCCGAAAGGTTGGGCATCCGGCCGATCGGTTCATGGCGCCGCAGGGTCTGGCCCTTATCGACGAAGACCCGGCCGATGCCTGTGAGCACCACGCGATAATTATTGCCGGCATTCAAAATGACGACCTGTCCGTACGATTCGACGGGGCCGGCGAACTCGACCTCGCCTTCGATCGGAGCGGTGACCTGGGCGCCCGGTTGCGCGGCAAAGCGGACCCCGCGTTCATTTCCGCCGAAGTCGGTGACCTTTTCGCCGACAATGGGTTGTTCAAGGCGATTGACGTCCTTCTGCACGGACCCGAGCAGTCCGCGCAGCGGAAGCTCGCCGCGCATGCGGTTTTCACGGGACTTCAGTTCTTCGGCGCGGGCCTCCAGACGATCCGCTTCGCTTAGCAGCTGGTCTTCCAGGGCCAGCTTCTGGCTGATCAGGGCCTCGATCTCGGAGCGCTGGCGAGAGACATCGCTCTCGGCGACGAACAGGGCTTCATTCTGCAGCGCAGCCTGGCGCCGCAGGCGGACCAGTTCGGCGTTCTGGGCGGACAAGGCCTGAGTGCGCTTTTGCAGTTCGGGCGTAATCTCGCGCATGATGATCGCGGCGACGACGGCGTCATTGGCGCGCCGGGTGGAAATGAAGATGGCCGGCGGCGGATTGCGTGTATAGATCTGCAGAGCCGACAGAAGACGCGCTTCCTTGGCGCGCATGGCCGTCAGCTTGCGGGTAATATCGGCTTCCCTGAGATTGAGCGTTTCCAGCTTGGCGCGGTAGACGGCCGAGCGCGTTTCGGAAGCCCCCTGCCGGCGCGATATGTCGATGATGCGCTGCCTCAGATCCTCGACCTCTCGCCCGATCTGGCGCGCCGTCTGGCGGGTGGCGTCGCGTTTGCGGGTGTTGGCGCGCACCTCGGCCGACAATCGCTCCAGCTCTTCCTGTTCCTGCGCCGTCAGCGTCCTTGTCCGCTGCTGGGCATCACCCTGCGCGCCAGCGCCGAGCAGGCACAGGCAAGTCAGGGTCAACATGATGGCGTGGGTGCGCTTCATGGTTACGAATCTATTGCACGCCACGTTAACCCGCAATAAACGCCAGTTAACATTCACGGCAAGTTTGCCTTGCTTCCGTCGCGTTTTCGGCGTTCTCTCCGCTGCCAATTACTGACGGTTCCGACGATTCCCTATGGACAGCCTGCGTCAGGCGCTGTTTCGCGCCCTAGCCAAATCCCACCTGCCGATGCTGCGCTCCGCGCTGGGACTTGGCGTGTCGCTGGCCTATGAGCCGGGCGACCCCGCGCCGGTATTTCACGCGGCGCTCAGCGGCCCGTTTGCTGACCTGGCCGTCTTGCAAACCCTGGAAGCGGCGGGGGCGGACCCCGCGACCTGTGATGCCTTTGACGGCGTATCGCCCCTGCATCTTGCCGTTGCCTTGCCGGATGATCGTATTCTCGAATGGTTTCTGAGCCAGGGGCTGGATGTCAATATCCGCACGCTTGGCGGCGACACGGCGTTGATGCGGGCGGCCGGCGTTACCAAGTATGAAGACAGCGAACCGGCGTCCGGCGACTGGGCCTTGCGCGACGCGCGCGCGCTCATAGGGGCGGGGGCGGACATCAATCTGACGGATCATGCTGGCCGCTCGGCCCTTCACCACGCCTGCGAAGCGGGTGCCGGGGACATGGCGGCCTTGCTGGTCATGGCGGGGGCCGACCTGTCGCTCGTGGACGGCAACGACGATACCGCTCTGCACCTGGCGGTAGGCGGCGGCCATGATGGCATTGTCCGGTTGTTGCTTGAAAACGGCGCCGAGCCGAAGGCGTTGAACAGTCTCGGTTTCAGCGGCCTGCATATCCTGGCCGAACGCGCCAGTCTCGATATGACGCCCGCGCACTTGCGCATCGCCGATGCCCTTATTCAGGCGGGCGGTGACCTGACGCAACACGACAATCGCGGCTTCACGCCGTTGGTCGCGGCGGCCGCCAGCGGCAATATCCCGATCGCAGCCGTCTTCGTGGCGCGCCATGCCGATGTCAGCGCCGAGGATGGCGCTGCGCTGCGCCAGGCCGTGACGTTCGAAGACGATGACATGACCGATCTGCTCATAAAGGCGGGGGCCAGCGTTGACCAGCCGTCCTTTCCGGACCTGGACCAGCCGCTGCATACGGCCGCGCAGGAAGGCTTCGCCCACGGCGTAAAGGTGCTTCTGGACAAGGGGGCGGATATCGAAGCGCGCAATGTGGATGGTGAGACGCCGCTTCTGGTCGCCGTGCGCTGCCGGAAATACGCGGTCGTGTCCCTCCTGCTGGCCCGTGGTGCGTCCGCCGCCGCCGAAGATCATTACGGCGTCACCGCCGTGGGCGCCGCGGAGCAAAGGCGGGATCAGGTCATGCTGCGCCTGCTGGCGCCGGCGGAAGCGCTAAAAGTCTAGAGCATGATGATATCGAAACAGCCATCATGCTCTAGATTATTGTTTTGTCGCGATATTTAGCCAAAAACCGCTACACACTTTTTGGCATATCGCTCTAATCCCGATGATAGGGCAGGCCAGCCAGTATGGTCACGGCCCGGTACATCTGCTCAGCCAGCATGACGCGAACCAGGGCATGCGGCCAGGTCTGGGGACCAAAGGCCAGTGAGAAAGCGGCTTCCTTACGTAAATCCGGATCAAGACCGTCTGCGCCGCCGATCAGGAAGATCACGCGCCGCTCACCACGATCCTTATATTTCTCAACACGTTGTGCGATGGCGCGTGAGGTCAGCGGCTCGCCGCGTTCGTCGCAGGCAATGAGGATTCCGCCGTCGGCCAGAGCCGCCCGGATAGCGTCGGCTTCGGCGGCTTTCAACTGGGCGGAACTGAGGTTCTTTGCCTTCCTGGCTTCGACCTCGATGAGGTCGGCCGGCCCCAGTCCCAGCGCGCGGCCGGTTTGAGTGGCGCGGCTGAGATAGTCGTGCGCCATCGCGTTTTCGGTGGTCGCGCCGAGCTTGCCGACGGCGCACAGGATCAGTTTCATGTCAGTTGTTCAGGGCAGGTCGTCGGGCTGACGTCAAACGCCAGGCACTGAATGACAAGCCTGCCCTTAAGAGAGGCTGTGCTCGGACGGAGACAGCGACCAGATCTTTTCGATATTGTAGAAGGCGCGGACTTCCGGGCGGAAGACATGCACAACGACGTCGCCGACGTCGATCAGCACCCAGTCACAGGCCGGCAGGCCTTCGACCTTGGCCTTGCCGTAGCCGGCTTCCTTCAGCG